>JAQUGA010000063.1 GCA_028684405.1 Bacteroidales bacterium
ATAAAATTATCCAATCAAACGATTTTAATTATAATAATTATCATCGGCGCTCTATTGAGATTGTACAATTATAATATTGCTCCATTTACATTGGATGAATTTAGTGCATTGTTTAGAACAAATTTTGGGAGTTTTTCAGAATTGATTGATAAGGGTGTCAAAGTTGATGGACATCCAGCAGGGATTCAAGTTTTGCTTTTTTATTGGGTTAAACTATTTGGTTATGCAGAATGGGTTGTGAAATTGCCTTTTTTGATATTTGGTATTTTGTCCATTTATTTAATTTATTTAATTGCAAAAGATTGGTTTAATGAGACGGTTGGACTAATTTCTGCAGCTTTTATTGCTTCATTACAATTTCCAATAATGTATAGCCAAATAGCTAGACCATATATCAGTGGTCTGTTTTTTTCTTTAGCAATGGTTTATTTTTGGACAAAAATCATGAAATATCCTTCGAGAAATTTTTATAAAAACAGCTTTTTATTTATTGTTTTTACTTCGCTTTGTGCATATAATCATCATTTTAGTTTCTTATTTGCAGGCATTGTAGGTGTTTCTGGTTTGTTTTTGATCGATAAAAAGTATGTTGTTAAATATATAGCCTGTGGCGTTTTGGTTTTTTTACTTTATATTCCACATATTTCTGTATTTATGTATCAGCTCAATATTGGTGGTGTCGAAGAGTGGTTAGGAAAACCTAAGAAAGAGTTTTTTGTTGATTATGTTTATTATATTTTCAATTTTTCAATTTATGTTTTGGTCGTTACGTTCGGTATTTCAATTTGGGGTATTTTTAAAAATAATATTCAAAAAAATGATTTTAAAAAATATATCGTATTTTCCGTATTTTTCTTACTTCCTATAATTATTGGATACTTTTATTCAATTCACTTCAGTTCCGTTTTGCAGTTTTCTGTTTTGATATTCAGTTTCCCATTTATCTTATTTTTGTTATTTGGACACCTGAAGAATCAAACAGTTTCAATTAATTTGGTTTTAGTAGGTTTGATATTGATGGTTAATATTTCTACATTAATTTTCGAGAGACAACATTATAAAATGTTTTATAACTCAATATATGAACGAATATTTGTTGATTCAAAAGATTTGCAAAAGGAAAATCAGACCGTTTTTTTAATCGATTCAGATGAAAAAATTTGCTCATATTACTTCAAAAAACTTGGAATAGATTCTAATTATGTTCAGCTAAATACGTTTAAAGATGAATCACAACTTGTGGAGTTTTTGAAAAGCAATGTTAATCACAAAAAATATTTGTTTTATGGGTATGTTTCTTCATCGAAACCACATTATTTTCCAATTTTAAATGATTTTTATCCCACTGTTGAATGGCAAAACAACTATGTTGGAGGTACAACTTACTTGTTGTCTGATAAAAAAAACACCAATGAAAGTGTTATTTCACTTTTGAATTTTGATGATGATAAAATTGAATATTGGAATAATGTAAATCCTGAGTTTGTCACAGATTCAGTATCTTATTCGTCGAAGAATTCTTTTTTTATACGAACTGATAATGAGTGGGGACCTACGTATAAAGTTATGCTTGACGAAATTTGTCAAAATAAAAAAGATTTTATTGATATATCTGTAAGGGTAAAAAGTGCTGAGAATATTAAAGAAGCCCAACTGGTTTCACAATTAGAGTCAAACGGAGTTGTTATAGATTGGCGTAGTTCCACTTTTGATATGTTTTATAATCCTCAAGATACATTGCATAATTGGTATACTGTTTATCATAGCATTAAACTTTCCGACATATATTTAAACCATAAAAATATCGAATTGATGATTCTTGTTTGGAATGTGAACAAAGAATCTTTCTATATTGATGATTTTAAAATAAAGTTAAGAAAAGGGAATGATATAATATACGGTTTAACGCAAAAGATTTAAAGTATAGTCTTTTTTCCTTTTGTTTATATTACGTCCTTATAAATAGCGATGGCTGACATTGGGATTACTCAATATTTTTCAAAACATATTGGAATTTATAGTTTGCAATACCATATTGATTTTATAATTTGGAATTTCATAAAAATCAGAAACAATTAATCCATGCCCATTCTTTTGCGATTCTCTTTTACTTTTTCATATTGTTCAAAAAAGTTATCTAAATCGGCCACAGAAATGCGTTTTGCTAATATTTTTTTGTCTTTGTCCAACAGAAACATAACTGGCGTAGAATATAAATCGTAGACTTTGAAAAAGTCGATATTGGCTGTGTTTCCTCCAACATTAATCCAATTTAGGTTTTGGTCGCGGATGTATTTTTTCCATCTTTCCAAATCTTGATCCGTCGAAACGGCAAAAACTTCCAAGTTTAGTTTTTCTTTATTTTCATTGTAAAAGTCTCTAAGTCTGGGTGTTTCCACTTTGCAATGTCCGCAGTCGGGATCAAAGAACCATAAAATGGTGTAATCGGCTTTGATATGGTGACTTGAGCGAAATACATTATTGGTATCATACATGATTAATTCGGGAGCTTTTGCACCAATTAAAATGCTTTTTAATTGAAGTGCTCTTCTGCTTAAATTCTCTAGCGTATGCGGAGGAATCCAAAAACATTGGTTGGTCATGTAATATTCTTCTACAAGAAAAACGAAAATTTCATCGTGACCCATAATTTTGCTGGTTTCGTAATAATTGGTCAAAAACCAAATGACATATTTAAACATCTCTTCGTTGGGTCGCACCTTTTCGATAATTTTGGCAGCTTCATGTTTGATGCTATCATTGTCCTGAACAATGACTTCCGAAAAATATCGTTGAAGTTTGGAATGAAAAACAGGAGTTCTAAGCAATCTGTCGTCTGTTAAATCGGTGTGCATCCAGAAATTTTCTTTGTAGTATCTCCATGCAAAAGTCGAATCTACAGTGCCATCTTCACGAACGGGAAGAGGCGGAATTTGAATGTCTAAATTAAGGGCTAAAACTTTGCTGAAAAAAGCGTCGGGATTGTCTTTGATAAAACCTTTGGTGTACTCTTCCAATTCTTTTGATTTTTCAGTAAGGAGATCTTTTTTTATTTTCACCAAGCCCTCTTTGCCTTCATTTTCGGCATCCTTAACTTCGCCGTTGATCCTCATCAATTCGTTTTGAAGATGATTTAAAACTTTTATGTAGTTGAAAAAAAGTTCATTTTCGGTGGAGCCTTTTACGTTGATTCGTTTCAAAACATCTGCTGTATCCGTTTCAAAGGTGAAATGTTGACTTTGATCAATCACAAATTCCATCGTTTTAACTTTAGCTTGACTTGCCAAAATATAAATTCCACCCAAAAGAGGCTCTTCGCCCTTAAAAACAAATAACCCTGGGGTTTTAGGATCTGATTTGGCAGAGTCTTTCAAATATTGATTTCGACCATAATAATTGGCCAAATACATCATCGAGTCGGGAGAGTTTTTGATGTGAATCTTGATTTCGTATCCGCTCTTTTTTTTGGAATTAGCTTTTTGGGCTTGAAGGCTATAATTTATTGAGAAAACTAAAAGGCTAACGAGAAGTATAATCTGTTTTTTCATAGTCATAGTGTTGTTTTTTCTATTAAACAAATGCAAGATTGTCTATTTCTTTTTAAAGTAAGATTTTGCAAAGATATTCAGTTAATTTTGTAATGACAAAAGTTTTAAAACTATTTATAAGAACAATTATTGTTTTTTTTTGTTTGAATAGACGTTATTAAATAATCTTTAGATGTACGATGTTGAACTTACCTAATTTAAAAAAACTTAAAATAGCGCTCTTACTCATAGCTGTAGTTATTTCTATAATGGCAATTTTTTTTATATTTCCCAAGAATATCAGTCGTTTGTGGATTTTTGGATTAATATTATTGGGAAACGTCTATTTGTGGAATAGTTTTAAAAAAGTTTTTCGTCGAAATTCGGGATCGCCATTTTACTTTTTCCGGGTTTTTTACTGGTTTCCCGAAATAATGATGGTTGCTTTGCTTGCCATTGCACTGTTTTTCCGAAATGTTGACGCACAAAATACGTTTCCGTCTTTTGTAATAGGCATCGCTATGATGGTTTTCGGAGCCAAAATAATGGCCTTTTTGCTAATAATTTTTGAGTTTTTGACACGAATCCTATCTTGGATTTCAATGTCTTTTGTGGATGGCAAAATTTTATGGAAATTTCCAGTTCCTCGAAAAAAGAGAATAATTAAGGCTTCTTTGTATCTGTTTTATTTTCTGTTTTTCCTTTTTAATTCTGGAATATTTAATATTCATCGGTTTGAAGTGAAAAAAGAAATCGTTCAAACTGAATTTTTACCCAATGCTTTTGATGGTTTAAAAGTGGTTCAAATTTCTGATATACATTTAGTAAGTTGGATCTTGCCCCAGAAAATGGAAAAAGTGGTGCAAATGATAAATGAACTAAATCCCGATATTGTTGCTTTTACGGGCGATATGGTTTCTTATAAATCTTCCGAAATGCTGCCTTACATTGATGTTCTTTCCAAAGTAAAGGCAAAATATGGCGTTTTTGCCATTCTAGGGAATCATGATTATGGCGATTATGTAAATTGGAAAAACGAGGAGGAAAAAGTTCAAAATTTTGAAAATTTAATATCTTACTACGAACAGGCTTCTTGGGTTTTATTGAGAAACGAAAACCAACGAATTTATAATGCAGATTCATCTTCGTCCATAGTTGTTGCAGGTGTCGAAAATTGGAGTTCGAGCAGTCGTTTTCATGCAATTGGCGATGCCGATTTAGCCCTCAAAAATGTCTCTGCTGAGGATTTTGTGATTTTTCTAAGCCACGATCCTTCTCATTGGGAATATTTGATGAAAAAGAATGCACCCATCGACCTCACTCTGTCGGGACATACTCACGCAATGCAGTTTGGCATTGATTGTTGCGGAATCAAATGGAGTCCTGTTTCATGGGTTTACAAATATTGGGCAGGTTTATTTGTTAATGAATCTTCCCAACGAAAGCAGAAATTATATGTTAATGTTGGATTGGGAACCGTTGGTTTTGTTTCCCGAGTTGGCTTTTTGCCAGAAATTACACTTTTGGAATTAAGAAAGGATGTAGATAATCAAGATACTGAATAAAAAAATAGGATGATAGAAATATCTTTTTAAATTTGTAAAAAAAACAATGAAATCACCCGCTTCAAAAAAACAGAAGAAATACACCTCGAAAAAGCCTATTCCTACTGAAAATTCAATTCCACAAATAGACTTTCTTGACACATTAAATGTGTTTTTTAAAAAATTTGCGTCGCTTTTTTTCTGGTTAGGATTAGGAATGACTATTTTGTTTTCACTTTTGCTTTTCGATCTGAAAGTGAGCGATGGTGGCGATGATTCATCCTATATTGTAAGGGCTTATGAGTTTATTGAAAATGGAGTTTTTCCAACTTACCAAGGTCCTCTGTATCCAATGATGCTTAGTGTTATTGTATTGTTTTTTGGGGTAAAAGTAGGACTCCTTAAGCTTTTCTCTCTCATTGCAATTTCTGCTCAATATTATTTTTTACATAAAACTTTTAAAAATCGTATTCCCGAAGCGATACTTTATCCTGTTTTATTGATTATTTCGGTTTCATCATCAATATTCTATTTTTCGAGCCAAACATACAGCGAAGGTTTTTTTATGTTTTTACAATCGCTCTTTTTGTTTCTGTTTGTTACCTATTTTATTGATAAAAAAATCCAATTGGAACCGCTTAAAATTCAGATTAAAGGATATTTGTTTGTAGCGTTGGCGGTTTTTTCTTTAATCTGGACAAGAAATGTTGGCTTGGCTGTTGTCATAGCTATCGGACTCTATTTTATATCCTATTTCGAATGGAAAAAACTCTTGCTTTCAGCAGGTTCTATCATTGCTGTGCTTTTGCCTTTTGAACTGTTTAAAAAGTTGATTTTTAAAGTGGAAGGAGTTCAGTTTGGCACCCAAGCAGACGGCTTATTGTTGAAAAACTTTTATAATCCTGCACAAGGATACGAAGATTTTGCAGGATTAATACAGCGGTTTATCGAGAACTCTCATCTCTATTTTTCCAAGCATCTTTTTGTTTTTATGGGATTTAAACAGGACGACTTCCCTCAAATCTCTCCCAATTTAACTTGGCTTATTTATGCGATTTGTTTGGTGGCTCTCATTTTTGCATACCAAAGAAACAAGACACTGTTTTTTACTATTTTATATACTGGTGTAATCAGTGTTGTTACTTTCTTTGCAGTTCAAAGTCATTGGGATCAGCCGCGTTTAATCATTCCTCTGTATCCTTTATTACTCATCGCTCTGTTGTCAGGTTTTTACTTTTTATTAAAATTAGAAAAAGCGAAACGGTTTCAAATATTGTTTTTAATTCTCATTTTCGTAATTTTTGGTGCTAGTTTCAAACGAACTTTGACAAAAGTACAAGAACACGCCCCTAATTTGCAGGCAAGTTTAAGTGGTAATATGTTTTATGGCATGACACCAGATTGGGTAAATTACATTAAAATGAGCGAATGGATTGCCAAAAACATTCCTGAAGAGGAGATGGTTGCCGCCCGTAAACCCGAAATTTCATTTGTATATTCCGGGCGTGGGTTTTATGGAGTCTACAATGTTCCAACCATGAATCCAGATACTTTTATTGCTTCGCTTACCGCTAATCCAGAAATGAAAGTTGTTGCGGTTAATTTAATGCAAATTTCCGAAAATCCGCAATTGCAGATCTTTCAATCGATTTCCGCACCTTATTTGCATGCCAGCCTAAACGCTTCTTTGTTAAGCGAAGATTATCGGGTTTTAGACAGCAGAGTTTTGGGAGTCTACTTGGTTCCTGTTTCGGTGCTTGATAGTATGATGATGTTGGGCAATAGCTTAGGAATTGAGTTTGTAGATGAAATTCCATCTTTGGTACACCATTTTTTAAGTGAAAATTGGCAATTTGCCATCCATAATCCAGATGAAATGTTGAATGAATTAAAAAGAGAAAATGTTCGTTATTTTATGTTGGCAAGTTTAAGAAAAAATCCGGACATTAATAATGGAGAAATTATTACTACTTTGCATCGATATATCTATTTTATTCAGTTAAAATATCCGAATATATATGAACAAGTTCATTCCATCGGAGTCACTGAACCCACAACTTTAATAAAACTTAATCTTCAAAAATACTAAAAAATGAATATTAATAATACCAAATTCTACTTTGATAAACATGCGAAAAGCAGGATTAAATATCGTAAATCTAAATCTTATTACTGGAACTCTATCACCAAATATTGTGATTATTTTATTCACGACGAATACTCTGTTTTGGAAATTGGATGTGGAACCGGAGAATTAATTGCCAGCGTAAAAGGAGATAGAAAAGTAGGTGTTGATTTTTCGGAAAACATGATTGAAGAGGCCAAAATTCAATATCCAGATATGGATTTACGAGTGATGGAAGCCGAGAATATTACTCTGGATGAAAAATTTGATGTGATTATTTTGTCCAATTTAATTGGTTTTTTAGATGATATTGAATTGGTTTTTAAAGAACTTCATAAAGTTTCGCACGAACGCACCAAAATTATTATTTCGTACCACAGCAGCTTGTGGGAGCCTTTTATTATTCTTGCTGATTTTTTGAAACTAAAAAAAAGAGCTCCTTATCAAAGTTGGCTTTCTGGAAAAGATATTAAGAATTTACTTTATTTAGCTGGATTTGAAACCTATCGCCATACAAAAAAAATGCTAATCCCTTATAATATTCCCATTGTTTCATGGCTTTTTAATAAAGTTTTTGCAGTTTTGCCTGGATTTAATGCGCTGTGTCTCAATCGGTTTCTATTTGCACGCACAATGCCGACAGGGGAGGATATTTCTGAAAAATATTCGACAACTGTAGTTATTCCAGCGAGAAATGAAAGTGGAAATATCGAAAATGCAATTTTGAGAATGCCCGATTTTGGTAAACATGTGGAAATTATTTTTGTAGAAGGCAATTCAACAGACGATACTTGGGATAAAATTCAGGAAATTCAACAAAAGTATCAAGATCGCTATGATATTAAAATTGCTCGCCAAGATGGAAAAGGAAAAGGCGATGCTGTTCGAAAAGGCTATGCGATGGCAACGGGCGATATTTTGATGATATTGGATGCTGACTTAACTGTTCCACCCGAAACATTGCCAAAATTCTACAACGCACTTGCCAGCGGAAAAGGCGACTTTATCAACGGTTCACGTTTGGTTTATCCAATGGATAAAAATGCGATGCGTCTTTTAAATATGTTTGGAAATAAAATGTTTAGCATCGGCTTTTCATGGATGCTCGAACAACCTATAAAAGATACTTTGTGTGGAACAAAAGTGATGTTTAGAGAAGATTATAACCGCTTGGTGAAAAATAGAGTTTTCTTTGGGAATTTCGACCCATTTGGAGATTTTGATTTGATTTTTGGAGCGTATAAATTAAATCTGAAAATTATAGATTTGCCCATTCGATATAAAGAAAGGGTGTATGGCGATACCAATATTTCACGTTTCAAACATGGCTTTTTACTATTGAAAATGTGGTTGTTTGCCGCTGGGAAAATAAAGTTTTATAATTGATTTTTTACTCCACTTTTTTTTATTTGGAATGATACATGATGGAGTTTTTTAGAGACAATTTTCACCTCAATTTCGCTTCGTAAATCGTAATTGCATGAATTCGTAAATGACCTCGAAGAGGTCAAATGTTTATAGATAAAAACCGCCCACACGCTTGTTCGATCCCGAATGGGGTCGCATTGATTTCATGGGGTTTGTTTTCTATAAACATGCAATCCCTTTGGGATTGTTGTGTATAGGTGGCTAATAAATTATGGTTCTGTTTAATACATTCTGGAAATCTTAGGTGTTTATGCAATGTTATTTGCTCTGTTTTGCAAAAATGTATACTTAAAACTTTTGCCTATTTCTAGTTTGTTTTAATTATACTTAAAATATTTTGTATATTTGCAATTGTTTTAATTATACTTAATATTTCAAATCTATGATTATTCCATTAGAAATTAAGAAACGAGATCGTTATATTCGACAAGTTTTGCCATTTATTCGCAAACCAATCATCAAAGCGCTTACTGGGCAGCGTCGTGTGGGAAAAAGTTATTTGCTGTTTCAAATCATGGAGCATATTCGCCAAGAGGACCAATCTGCCAATATCATCTATATTAATAAAGAGGATTTGGAATTTGATTTTATTCAGTCTGCTAAAGAGTTGAATGATTTTATTCTTTCAAAAATCAATTCCGATGTCAAAAACTATATTTTTATTGATGAGATTCAAGAAATCACAGAATTTGAAAAAGCTTTAAGATCGCTTTTGCTTGATCAAAATAATGATATATATGTTACGGGCAGCAATGCTAAAATGTTGTCGGGAGAACTGGCTACTTACCTGAGTGGACGTTTTATCGAAATCAAGGTGTATAGCCTTTCGTATCCCGAGTTCCTTTATTTTCATAATTTAGTGGACTCGATGGAAAGCTATGGTTTATATGCTCGTTTTGGAGGACTTCCATACTTAATTAACCTGAACCTAACCGATGATGTTGCCAATGAATATCTCAAAAGTATCACTTCAACAATCGTTTATAGAGACGTGGTAAGTCGATACAATTTAAGAAATGCTGATTTTTTAGAAAAGTTACTCCGCTTTTTAGCTCAAAATATTGGAAGCATTTTTTCAGCCAAAAATATCAGTGATTATCTCAAATCCCAACATTCGACAGTTTCGGTTAATCAGATTCAAACTTATGTCTCTTATCTAGCTAATGCGTTTATATTGCATCGGGTTGAGCGATATGACATAATAGGTAAACGACTCTTTTCAGTTGGAGAAAAATACTATTTTGAAAATATGGGAATTAGAAATGTAATATGTGGATATAAAATTACGGATAGAGCAAAAATATTAGAAAATATTGTTTACAATCACCTCTTGTATCAAGGTTATACTGTAAAAACAGGAGCCTTGGATACTGAGGAAATTGATTTTATTTGCGAAAAAGATTCTGAAAAAATGTATGTTCAAGTATCTTTGCGATTAGAAAGTGAGAAGACGATTAAACGAGAAATCGGAAATTTACTTAAAATCCATGATAATTATCCTAAAATAATAATCACAGAAGATGAATTTGATGGAAATACTTTTGAAGGCATTATTTACAAATCAATTCGGACGTTTCTAATGGAATAATTACGAATATAACTATGCTTTTGTATATTCAATGTGAAATAAATTATGGTTCTGTTTAATACATTTTGGAAATCTTAGGTGTTTATGCAATGTTATTTGCACTATTTTTGCAAAAAAAAGTATAATTAAAACTTTTGCCTATTTCCTGTTTGTTTTAATCATATTTAAAATATTTTTTGTTTTTCAATAAACTACAAACTGCATTTCAGCATTCTGTTTTTGCCTCTTAAGTCATTTTTGATAAGAATTTCGGTAAATCCAATTTGTGTCATTAAATCTTTGCACTCTTCGGCAAAAGCTTCATTAATCTCAAAAAATAACTGTCCATTTTCTTCTAAATGATTGAATGCATATTTTGCAATTTCTCTATAAAAAATCAAAGGATCATTATCATCAACGAACAATGCCAAGTGAGGTTCGTATGCCAAAACATTTTCTTTCATCTGTTTTTTTTCGCTCTCTCTCACATAAGGTGGATTGCTGACAATAATATTGAATTTTTGTATTGGCAGACTTTCTGTTTTTAGAGCATCTGCAATCTGAAAATCAATATTTACTTGATGGATTTTTGCATTTTTTCGAGCCACTTCTATTGCTTCTTTAGAAATATCCACAGCCGTAACTTGTGATTCAGACATTTTTTTTCCCAAACAAATGGCGATGCATCCGCTGCCCGTTCCAATGTCCAGAATCGACGGTTTGTCTATTGATTTGGCTGAGTCAATAATCCATTCAACAAGTTCTTCTGTTTCGGGTCGAGGAATCAGCACCGATTTATTGACTAAAAAATCCAATCCGAAAAAATTAGTTTTTCCAACAATATATTGAATGGGTGTTTCTGCTTTTAGTTTTACAACAGCATTGCCGTATTTAATAATTTCTGATTCAGGAATGTAGATTTCTCTTTTTAGAAGTCGCTCTATTTTTGTAATTTGCGAAAACTCTTCAAATAGATATTGACAAAAATGATCAATTTCTGCCGAAGTAAATTGAGGGGATAACTGTTTTTTGATAAAAATCTCGACATCCGAAAGCAAGTTGGATAGGGGAAGCAACATGATTTTTAGCAATTTTTGAGTTGTTGAATCATCTCTGTTGGGTTTTTAGCTTTGAAAACTGCATTTCCAGCTACCAAAACATCTGCACCACAGTCGATTAGTTTGCGAGCATTGTGAATGTCCACGCCGCCGTCAACTTCAATTAGCGTAGAGGCATTTTTGCGGATAATCAGGTTTTTTAGCGTTTCAATTTTAGAATAGGTGTTTTTAATAAATTTTTGACCACCAAAACCAGGGTTCACTGACATCAGAAGAACCACGTCGCATTCCGTAATAATATCTTCCAAAAGATGAATAGGTGAATGTGGATTAAGAACCACGCCCGCTTTCATATTCTCGTTTTTGATGCTTTGCAAAGTGCGGTGAAGGTGATTGCAGGTTTCATAATGAACGGTCAAAATATTGGCTCCAGCTTCTGCAAAACGCTGGATGTATAAGTCGGGATTGACAATCATCAAATGTACATCCAAAGGTTTCTTTGCATGCCGTTTAATGGCTTCGATAATGGGAAAACCAATGGAAATGTTCGGAACAAAAACGCCGTCCATGATGTCAACGTGAAACCAATCCGCTGAACTTTGGTTAATCATGTCAATATCCAATATTAAATTGGCAAAATCAGCCGATAAAACAGAAGGTGATATAAGATGTTTCATTTGATGTTTTTTGCAAAGATAATGAAGATTTGATTCAATGAATAAGAGAATTCGTTGAATTAAATCTACAATCTATTTTTTATTTTATTTTATAACCTCTGCATCCAAATCAAAGTAATCGGCACC
>JAQUGA010000275.1 GCA_028684405.1 Bacteroidales bacterium
TTGCCATCGAAAATGAATCTTTGATTCACATTGATCATTTGGATGAACTTTATACCATTATAAATATTGCCGAAAATTCGAATCACAGACCAAAAGTGGCCATCCGCGTTAATATGGATACTGGAATTTACCCATTGTGGGATCGGTTTGGATTTAATTACGAAAATGGTCAGGCATGGGATGCACTCAATAAAATAATGAATAATTCGCGATTGGAATTGGTCGGACTGCATTGTCACATTGGTACTTTTATGTTAAGCCCAAATGCCTATGCTATTGCTGCACATAAATTGGCAACGCTATTTAATGAAATTGAACACAAATACAAACATCGTTTAAAATACATTGATTTGGGTGGTGGATTTTCTTCTAAAAACACCTTGAAAGGCTCTTATTTGCCAGGTTCCGATGTCAATCCTGATATTGAAGATTTTGCCGAAGCCATTAGTTCGGCTTTGCTCAATTTTGATTTTAAAAATAATGAACTTCCAACTTTGATTTTAGAAACAGGAAGAGCATTGATCGACGATGCTGGATATTTGATTTCATCGGTAATATCTAATAAACGTTCGTCTACAGGAAAACGCACGACCATTATTGATGCAGGAGTAAATATTTTGTTTACATCTTTTTGGTACGACCACAAAATTACACCGGCTCAAGCTTTTACGCATTACAGCGAGCCTACCGTTGTTTTTGGTCCGCTTTGCATGAATATTGATGTCATTCGAGAAAGTGCCGATTTGCCCTTGCTAAACAAAGGTGATAAATTGGTCATTCAAAGTGTGGGAGCCTATAATATGACTCAATGGATGCAATTTATCACCTATCGACCCAATGTGGTTCTAATTGACGGAAAATCTACGGTTCATCTTATTAGACATGGCGATAATTTAGAAACTTTCAAAAATAAAGAAGTGGTTCCAGAACATTTATCTAAATTTGAATTGTAATATTTCAGAGAGTAATTGCACAAGCTGTTTATTGAAGATTTTTTTTACTAAAAGATAGAATTTTGAAAAATAGAGGAACCTCAGTAATACATGGAATATTTTCGAGTACTGTTCAAAGTTACTCTCAGATTTTCTTCTCTAATGCTGCTTGGTTTGGAGTCTTGTTAATGTTGGTCAGTTTTTTGGATGTATATGCTGGCATTGCTGGACTTTTAGCTGTATTAATTACCAATTTGGCGGCCTATCTCACAGGCTTGAATACCCATAACATCAAACAAGGTTTCTATGGATTTAATACCCTGTTGGTTGGATTAGGCATTGGTATTCAGTTTAATCCGAGCGTGGAGGTTTATATTTTGGTGGCTTTTGCATCTTTGCTTACGTTTTTATTAACGGTGGTTTTCGAAGGTGTTATTGGAAAATATGGATTGCCTTATTTAAGCATCTCTTTTTTAATTGCAATTTGGGCTGTAACATTGGCAACACGCCAATATGAGCATCTGGAGTTAAGCCAAAGAGGCATTTTTATGCACAACGAAATGTATGATACCGGCGGAATGCTCTTGGTAGATTTGTACCTCTGGTTCTCGAATTTAGGCTTGCCCGAATCGGTTATCACATATTTTCGGTCTTTGGGAGCCATCTTTTTTCAGTATCATCTTTTTGCTGGTGTTTTGATAGCTATCGGACTCCTCATTTATTCTCGAATTGCTTTTATTCTTACGTTAATTGGTTTTTTTACGGCTTGGTGGTTTTATGGTTTTATTGGAGCCGATTTGGCACAGCTTAACAGCACCTATGTAGGTTTTAATTTTATTTTAACATCGATTGCTTTGGGTGGGTTTTTTCTGCTTGCCTCAAAACATTCCTATCTCTGGGTTTTGTTGAGTGTACCCGTCATTACCATCTTAATTTCGGCAACGAGTGTGGTTTTTAGTGTTTATGGATTGTCGATTTTCTCACTTCCTTTTAATATGGTGGTTTTGTCGGTTTTGTATTTGATGAAATTCAGAGAGCGAAATTTCACAAAACCACAATTGGTCACACATCAACACTTTAGTCCTGAACAAAATCTGTATGCTCAACTTAATTACAGCGATCGTTTTACGAAGTTGTATTACGTTCAGTTCGAATTGCCTGTAATGGGCGAATGGGTTGTTACGCAGGCACACAATGGCGAACATACGCATCGGGATCGATGGCAACATGCTTGGGATTTCGAAATCATGGACGATGAAGGAAGTTTGTATGCAAACAAAGGATTTGCCAAAGAACACTATTATTGTTATGCCAAACCTGTAATTGCACCTGCGGATGGCACTGTGGTTCAGATTGTTGATCATATTGATGACAATGCCATAGGCAAAGTTGATTTGGAACACAATTGGGGAAACGCCATCATTATCAAACATGCTGATGGTTTATACAGCAACATTAGCCATTTGTTGAAAGATTCTTTCAAAGTAAAAGAGGGCGATTTTGTAAAAAAAGGCGATGTGTTGGCACTTTGTGGAAATTCTGGACGATCGCCGCAACCGCATGTGCATTTCCAAATTCAGGCTTTGCCACACATCGGTTCCGAAACCATAAAATATCCGCTGGCGTATTATGTGGTGAAAAAGGATGAAAATGTCAAATTTCAGTTTTTTGATTATCCCAAAAATTACCAACAAGTTTCAAATCTTAGCATTAGCCCAAACTTGAAAGAAGCATTTCGTTTTGTACCGGGGCAAAAATTGTATTTTTCGAGCCTCAATCTCAATACAAAAAACGAACAAAATTCCGAACTGGAAGTCTTAGTTGATTTCTACGGAAATCCCTACATTTACGATGCCCAAACCAAAAGTACAGCCTTCTATCGAAACGATGAGAAAGTATTTATGTTTACAAGCTACTACGGTCCTCGAAAAGGAACACTTTATCAT
>JAQUGA010000276.1 GCA_028684405.1 Bacteroidales bacterium
GGTCTGAATCAGGACCAAGTGCAATGGTGTAAATATCAGTATTTCCAGGAATGGTTGGAAGAACCTGCGAAACATAAGGGGCGACATTTTCATATCCATCGCTTAATAAAATCATTCCTTGTGTTTTTTCTGTATTTCCAAGGTTTAATTGCTGTTGGGCTTTTTGAATGCCAGCACCTATAGATGTACCACCTGAAGCATTAATGCTATTTATAGCATTTTTTGCATTAGCTTTAATTTGTTCTGAAGAAATTTTTGTGAAAAGAAAGTTGACAGAAGCTGAACTTGAAAAACTTGTTACAGCCAAGAAGTCATTAATATGCATTAAGTCGACAAAATTTTTCGAAGCTGTTTTTGCAGCAGTTATATATGAGCCATTCATGCTTCCAGAACGGTCTATCACTAATGCAACTTCCGGCGACTGGTATCTAATTGCCATTGCGGTCATATCATTTGCCGTCAAATGTGTTCTCTGTCCCATAGTATCTAAAAACTGTTCATAACCAGCCCTTGGTTCAATTGTGTTTGTCCCTGGTGTAATTGAAAAGGCACCCTTTGGATAGTGCATGACTGATTCAAAATCATAATCAGTGTAGTTATCAGAACTTATAATTTTTTTAAAATTATGTTCTTTTCCCGCTTTAATATTACTTTCTATGATTGTGACAAAATTATCTCTATCCGATCTTTGATGCTCATGAACTGCACCGAGAGCATGTGCAATTTCATGAGCAATTATAAATTCCCAATCCCAATTGTAAATATTAAGAATTTGTTTACCTCCCACCATTCCAACCCAAGAACTATTAAACAAGGTATCTTTAACTTCAATGAAATTCGGCTCTGACGTTCTTTCTATAAAAGTTATACCTGCGCAATCTTCCCAATTTTGTGCAGCATTTAAAAACTGTTGTTTGTTCGTTTCATTGACATTTGAGTTAAAAGCATAATACACTTTTCCATAGGGCCATCTTGTTCCATCAAAAGATCCTTTTTGTATCAGTTGATCTTTGAGAAAGAGCATATCATCAATTATTATAATGGAATCTTCTTTTGGCGATGATTCTATTAATTCATTGATTGTAGTTTTAATATGATTTTGAAATTCATCGTTACTTTTAACGACTATCTCTTGTGATAGCAGGCTAAAATTGAATCCATAAATCATCAATAATAAAAGCACAAAATATTTTTTCATAATCTTAAGATTTTAATTATTAACTAATTTTTTTATTAAATTGAAAATAAAAAACTCGGAAAAACCGCATGTCATTAATTTCCCATAGGCATCAAATTTTATTTTAATACATAATAATAACCAGACAAAACTATAAACGTTTTGTGCAGTCAGGCCGAAAAATTTGAGTGAATGTATAAAGGTGGGTTATTCTTGTAAAAGGATGCGAAAAGCTTGTTTTGAGAATTATTTTAGCAAGCTCTGAAGCATTCTGCTGTGCATCTCATGGATTTTTTTGGGTGTAATTTCAAACTTTACGCTTCTTCCGTCGATGGTAAGCTGGCAAATTCTTTCCTTTTGGTCGGCAAATTCAAAATATTTCAGGTTGATAAGGGTGGAACGGCTGATGCGAAAAAAGTGACACGATTCAGTGAGTTCTTCAATCTTTCCGATTTGCATGGTTACCAGTTGCTTTTCACCTGATGTTAAACAAAGATTGGAGTAGTTACCATCGGCAGTGATGTAAAAGATATCGTCGGAATGCCAGGCGAAAATACCCCGGTGATGAGAAAAAACCAATTTACAGGCTGGGTTGAGGCGGGTGAAAAGCAGCTTGGATTTTGCCGAGAGTTGTTCATGAACACATTTAAGCCTAAAACGTTTTATGGCGCGCTCAATATCAACGAGGGTAACGGGTTTTAATAGGAAATCGAAAGCAGCAGCGCGTAAGGCTTCAATGGCAAATTCTTCGTAGCCGGTAACAAAAATCACACAGGGATTCACCGGGTATCTTTGAAGTGCTTTTAAAAATTCAAACCCATCCATTTCAGGCATTGAGACGTCCAATAAAATAAGATCGACACGTTCGGGGTTTTCTAAAATAAAGTCAAGGGCAGCTTTCGCCTGCGTAAAGGTTTTTAATACTTGAACATCCTTTAGCCGGCTCAACAACGATTCCAGCATTTCAATAGCTTGAACTTCGTCGTCGATAATTATTAGTGAAACGAAATTTTTCATCAACGCTTTATTTAGGAATGTTTTACAAAAATGGTTCTTTTTTTTTACCTAAAAAAGCCTCGATTTAAAATTTCAGAAAATAGCCAACCATTTTTTAATATTTTTGTTTCTATTTTTAAGTATACTTAATAATAGGAAACTATGTCGGTATCGAAGGAGAATTTTATCAAAACCATTTACAAGCTTCAGCAGGGCGTGGGGCAAAACACGCGTCCCGGAACCATTGCCGCAGCGTTGGGCATCAGCAATGCCGCCGCTACGGATATGGCGCGCAAGCTGGCCGCCCGTGGATTGATAAATTACGTAAAATACCAACCCGTCACGCTCACGGAAATCGGCAGGCTGATGGCTCTGGATGTGCTGCGCAAGCACCGCTTGTGGGAGGCTTTTCTTTTTGAGGTGTTCGGTCTTACCATGCACGAAATTCACCGCGAAGCCGAGCTGCTCGAACACCAGACTTCGGATTTCCTGGCAGAGAAAATTGATGCTTTTCTTAAAAATCCTGCCACCGATCCGCATGGCGATCCGATCCCTGCTAACGATGGAAGCGTGGTTTTCTCTAATAAAAATTTGATACTCAGCGAAGCGCCGGTAGGTGCCACTTATCATGTGAGCCGCCTGGCCGGATCGGAGGAGGAGTTTTTTGATTTCTGCCGCGACAACAAAATTGCTAT
>JAQUGA010000277.1 GCA_028684405.1 Bacteroidales bacterium
CAAAGCTCGTTTTTTTATAAACAAATTTTCAAGATCTTCAATTTCCACTGGAACATCTTTCATTAAATCAATAGGATTGATGTCGACGAGCATATCGGTTTCGATGCGAATTCCAATATTTTCCTCCGGAATGTATATCCCGGGTTCGCAACTCAACACCATCCCTTTTTGAAACGGCATATCTTTGGTCCCCACATCATGAACATCGATTCCAATAAAATGAGAAGTTCCATGCATAAAATATTTCTTATATAAAGGATTTTCTGGATTTTGATTGTCTACATCTGTTTGTGTAAATAATCCGATTTTAATCAACTCTTTTTCCATGACTTGACAAACTTCGGCATGCAATTTATTTATGGTATTTCCGGGTATAGACATTTTTTTCGCTTCTGTAAAAACATTTAAGCATGCTTGATATACTTCCTTTTGGCGAGAGGAAAACTTTCCATTTACGGGAACTGTTCGTGATAAATCCCCAGCATAATGAGCATATTCGGCACCAAAGTCCATTAAAACCAAGTCGCCATCTTTAAGTTCTTTGTCATTTTTTATATAATGTAAAACGCAGGTGTTTTTTCCGCCGGCAACAATGGGCGAAAAAGAGTGACCATTGCCCCCCTTTCGAGTTATTTCAGCAATTATTTCGGCTTCCACTTCATACTCCATAGTACTGGGTTTAATAACAGAAACGGCTTTTTGAAATGCAGAAGCCGTAATTTCACAGGCTTTTTTCATCAACTCTATCTCAATAGTGTCCTTGACAACCCTTATTGAATCGATAATGGGAGCAAGACGTCGGTATTTGTGAAATGGAAACTCGTTCATTAAAGTATCTGCAAAACGCTTCTCTTGGGTGATAACTGGCGTTGAAAAACGAGCATTTTCGGGAAGATTCAAATAGGTGTTTTTTGAGTATATCATTAATTCTCGAACTACATTCCAGAATTCATCATTCCATTTTACATTTGTTATTCCAGAAATAGTTGTCCCTTCTTCTTTGGTATACTTATGTCCGTTCCAAATGGCAATGTATTCACTGGTCTTTTTTAAAAACAATATCTCACGCATCGAATTTACAGGATGGTTTGGAAATAAAACCAACATGCTCTCTTCTTGATCAATTCCTGTGAGATAGAACAATGAGGGATTTTGACGAAATGGGAAAAACTGGTCGCCCGAACGGGGCATTTCATCGTTGGAGACGAGGATAACCAAGCTATCTTTTTTTAATTTGCTGGTTATTTTTTGTCGATTTCTGATAAACAGAGAAGAATCAATGGCTTTATATTTCATAGTCTAAAGTTTACGTCTGCTAAAGTAATAAAACTTTTGATTTTTAATAAAGTGGACGATTGTTGAACAAAATGTATCCAAAATTTAAACCAAATAGGAGATTATCTTCATAATGTGAATAATAATCCAAGCTAATGGAAAGAGGTCCTACCTTGGTTGGATAAACCAATGCTGCTGAACCGATAAACGCAGTGGATTTATAGGAGTCTTGCCAATTTGCAAATTTCGCCGTCCCATCATCTTGCCGCGTGATTGGCATAATAGGTTGATATACATATCCTTCTAGTCGAAATTCTGCGCCTTTATAGATGCGGTAAATGTTTTTCCAACCAACTGCTAGGTAGTTATTATCTGAATAATTTCTCAAAAAAATCACCTGTGATTGGGGCAATGGTAAAAAGGCAGGAGATCGAAGTTTACTGGACACATAGTTTGACGACAAAGGCTGGTTGGAAGCGAAAGCATCCACCGAGAATCCCATCCTTAGATTGGGCAGTACGGGAATGAAATTTTCGTAATTGAATTTAAAAGCAAACCATTGGCGACTTTCTGAAGTGGGATTTTTATCCACGGAGGTTGAGCCTGGAATGTTGCGCTCTAAGCCATTTATGAAAAAAGTTTCAAAATTCAGACGAATGCCTTGCGAAGGATATGAGGGTCTGTCCAAAGTGTTTAATTCACGTTTGAAATAAATACCAATCATGTCAAAGTTGTTCACATCATAGGTGTCTATGCGTGTGAAATTAAATGTTTGATAATAATTGTCGCTTAAAGTCGCAATGTTGATTCCAATATTCATTTTGGCTCTTTTTGAAGAAAAAGATGGAAATGCAAAATTAAAATTCAAATAGTTTTCATTTTTCTTTATGTGAGAAGGGGTTTCGTCGCCAAAAAACATGCGATTTGTATTAAAGAAATTAAAGCGATTAAAGCCAATTACTATGTCTTGATAAAAAGGTTTTTCTCCAGGATAACTCATCCGAACTCCCAAAGATGCAGAATTATAAAAGCGTCCCAAATAGGCGTTTGTCATTAGTTTTAAACCCTGAATGTCAAATTGATTGTATTGTATATCGAGAAAAAAAGTAGTGAAAGTGTTGGATGAAATATTTCCGCCAAATTGCACCTCGATATTTTCGGCTTTTTGGGCTTCAATATGAAAAATATAGGCGTCTTTTTCGTAATCAAAATAGATGCTTGGATACATGCTTTTAAACTTCTCGTCGGCAAGTAATTTAAAATACTCGATTTTCATTTCCTGCAATGAAACTCTTTTCTTTTTTTTCATAAGTTGGTTTCGAACATATTCCGATTGAAGATTGTCCAAACCACTCACTTCAACATCTACAATTATTAAATCTTTTTCTTGTTTCTTATACGCATGTCTTCTAAGTTGTACTTCCCATTCAGGAACGCTGTCGTGAACATAATATCGTATCTCGGGAATTTTTTCCAAGGCGGCTGTATATCCATTTTTGATAAATTCGCGTGTTTTTGAAAAATCGGTGACGCTCACATTTTCAACTTGTGGTTCAATTAAAAT
>JAQUGA010000278.1 GCA_028684405.1 Bacteroidales bacterium
CGTATGTTCCAACATGTGATTGGCAATAATTAAATGTCCAATATGAATTGGATTAAAGGAACCGAAAAACAAACCGATTTTACGCTTTTTTTTCATTTTTCAAAAAATTGATTATATGAGTAAAAACCTCTTCAATAGCGGCTTCTAAGTTTTCATTGACAACAATAACATCAAAATTTTGAGCAAATTTAAGCTCTTTTTCTGCTTTTTGAACACGTTTTGCCAATGTCATTTCCGTTTCCGTTCCTCTGTGAAGCAATCTATTTTGCAGTTCCTGAATGGATGGAGGCTGAATAAATATGGCCAAACTATTTTCGGGAAACTGTTTTTTGATATTCAATCCTCCCACTACATCAAGATCGAACAAAACATGTTTATTTTCGTTCCAAATGCGGTTTAGCTCTGATTTAAGCGTTCCGTAGTAGCTTCCTTGGTACACTTCTTCCCATTCCAAAAACTCATCCTTAGCAATCTTCTCTTCGAAAGCTTCTTTTTCCATAAAATAATAATCTCTGCCGTCGACTTCATTTTCCCGTTTGGGGCGACTGCACGCAGATATAGAAAATGCCAAAGGCAAATCTTTTTTCAAAATTTCCTTAATAATCGTGGTTTTTCCTGCTCCCGAAGGAGCCGAAACGATAATTAATTTCCCTTCCATATTTTGACGATTTTGGGAGCTAAGTTAGGGATTTATTTGTTTAGATTGGTTTTTAGAGTTTTTTTCCGGGTTTCATTCTCTAAAAGGGCAGATTCCGAAACAAGTTCGGAATCTGCCATCTGGTTTTTCGGACAACATCAGCATGATTTAATCTAGATTTTTCTAAGAATTTTCCACAAAAAAAACGGAGGAAATTTCCTCCGTTTTTTATCAATACGTATTTACTAAAACTATTTTTTTACAAATTGCTCTGCATAGTATTTGGCAGTTAGTTTTTCTCCAGTTGCTTTTTCAATCATATCATTCCATTGGAGTTTGGCTCCCAATGAGAAAACTTTATCACGGAAGTAAGAACCAACTTCAGGACGATTGCTGATGCTCAGCATATTGACATTGTCTGATTTCAGAATGTTTTTGGCAAGATAGAATGAGAATTGTGACGCCAAAAGTTCGCCTAAGTGGTAATTATGATAATAGCATGGCGATGTTGCAATATGGATTTTAGAAGCCCAATCGGGTTCGTTTCTGCCTTCAGGTTTTTTTATCATTTGGTATTTTTCAACCAAAGTCCACCAAAGTGCATTCAAATCTTGATCTGGATCTTCGTACATTCCTTTTTCAAAACGGTACATCACTTGCGACCAGCGGCTGAATACAATTTGTTGCAAACGCAATTGGTTAAATCCAACTTCTGCAATTTTAGCTGCATCTTCTTCGCTAATTCCGATGTTCTCTTTCATCCATTGTGCGTTGGTCGAAAGTCTGCCAAAGAACATAGCGATGGCTTCGGTGGTAAAAGTGTGAGCGGGCTCTCTGAGAGAAAAAGGCAGATTTTTGTCGATGTACTTATCATACACAGCGTGACCCAATTCGTGAAGCATGGTTCCTGCCCACATTTCGTTGGGACGGATGTTGCAAAGGATGCGAACATCGCCTTCACGGTCGATGTGGATGCAATAAGCATGTTGATTTTTGCCAGGTTTTTCGTATAAATCGCTTCTGTCAAGGATATCATCCACAGGCAAACCAATTCCAGCGTAGAAATCACGACATACTTTTACAATGTCAACTTTCGCATAAAAAGCATCCAAATCAATATTGTAAATTTTCGGAGCTTCTTGGAAGAAACGGTTTTGGTAATGCCAAGGCATCAATTGTTCTGCTGGAATTTTGTAGCGTTCAGCAAAATATGCATCCATCTCTTTTTTAAGTTCAATAAAAGTGGGTTTTGTAAGCTCATCTAATTCATCAAAAAGAGCATCAATTTCGGCAGGATTTTGGTCTGAAAGAGTCAAGCTCATATCGTGATAGTTTTTGAAACCCAATTTTTGAGCTAATTCATTGCGTTTTTTTACCAAAGTAATGATGTCGTTGTTTACCAGTTTGCCAATCTCTTTGTGGCTTTTCCAAACGGCTTCCAAATCAGCTGAATTGGTAGAGGATGACAAGAAACTTTCGATGTCATTATCGGTCAACTCTTTGTTGTTGTGTTTGGCTCTAAAGGCGGAATACTTTTGTTCAATTTGGTTTTGAGCTGCATTAATATCTTCCAATAATTTCGGATCTCCTTGGCTGCCTAAATATTCATTATAAAGAACGTTGAGTTGACGAAGCAGCATTTCGTCTTTAATCACTTCTGATTCTTTAATCTCTTTTAATTCTGCAAAATAATCAGGATTTGAAAAGATGGCTGTCATTTGATTTTCGAGTTCCAAAACTTTGGCAAAATCATCCGCATTTCCCGAAATAGAAGCATTGTAATAGGCGGTATACGCTTCTTTCATCAGCGGTTTTACGAGGGAATCGTGACGTTCAATAAAATCAATTAGTTTTTCTTTCATTTGTTCTTCCGATTTTTTTGATTTACAAGCACCGAGCGTAAATGCTAAAAGGATGCTAAATAAGATAAGATGTATTTTTTTCATTTTTTTGTTATTGATAATTGTGTGGATTAAGAATATACAAAAGTAAAAAATATATTTTGTATATTTTTATTTTATAGACAAAAACATAAAAAATGACGATAAAATTCACCATTCTGAGTGTTTTTTGCCAAACCATTGTTGATATTTAAATCAACTAAATGTTTACAGTTTCTAATCCTAAATATTCATTTATGTAAATGCTGTTTTAACAATAATTCATTAACATTAAGGTGCTGACTAACAG
>JAQUGA010000279.1 GCA_028684405.1 Bacteroidales bacterium
CTCTTTTATATTTCCAATGATTCGCTCTTTAGACTTATCCGAAATCTTTTTACGCTCTACGGCTACCCTTTTGTCGACTCCTAAAGAAACAATTAGAGTGTCGATAACCGTTTGTGGATTTAGATACGTTTGGCTGATAATACTATTTTGGAAAATAACATTAACACGACCTTGAATCAAACTTAGTTTTTCCCAGCCTTGCAAATAGGCCGTAAGAAATACGTCCTTATCCATCTTCGGAATCGCTAAATACTTGTAAGAAGCATCCAAACTTGAGTTGACCAGTGAAATGGTTTGTTTTTTCCCATTTGAAGGAATGCTGAACGGAATGCTGGCTTCATATTCAGCAAAAATTAAATTTTGATTTGTTTTAATATAATTCGAACTGCTTATGGCATCTTTAAGAGCGACCTCTTCTAACATTATACTTTCGCCATCTGCTCTGTTGCTTCTTTTAGCTTCTACGTTAGAATATACGTTTGTAGTTTGAGCAGTGATGGGCATATAATAATGAATATTCCAGATGTTTAGGCGTGGAAGGTTTTTATAAACAGCAGCTTGACCTGTAGAAAATACCAAATTCACTTTTTCCCAACTTTCTCCTGTATTTTGTGCTACATTGGCTTTTAGCAGCAAATCTACAGCTTTTGTTACTTCATCAATTTTCAACTCATAATATGGTTCCCACGAAACATTTGACGCCAAATATGAAAACTCAATCGTGGCATTGGGTACAATTTTATCACTCATCGTTTGAATTCTCAACTCGTATGCAGGCTGGTTATTGGGTTTTGTATCATCGATTCCAGATGAATAATTACGTAGTGCTTGCAAACGTCCTTCCATTTCTGTTTTCTCTTTTAAAAGTACTTTTTCTTTACGATTGATTTTTAATAATTCAGTATTAATTTCAATCATTTTATTCCTGTAAAAACTAAGTCCGTCTCTTAAACTTGACAAAGTATCCGCACCGCTTATGGCTTTGCTGCTTTGAAGCATGTTTTTTTCATTTTGATAAACCTCACGACGTAGTTGGTTTTCCTGAATTGTATATGAAACATTTTCAATAGAATCGCTTAACAATGTAATTTTCCGAACTATTGTGGGGGGCAATGTGTTCTCTTTTATTGTAGATGGTTCGGGATATTTGAGTTCCAATTGATGACTCATAATCACAAAGTCGCCTTTTCCATTCAGTCGGATCGAATTGGGGTCAAGATACCTCGACAAACCGCTTATAACGATGTCGGAAGTACCATTTGGAATAGTAGCATTTGCCGAACGTTCAATTTGAGCATTGCTCAAAAAAACAACGATTTTGTCAATTTTCGATTTTGTTGCTACCTCTTTTTGGGCATGCAACATAAAGGCAGAATTCATTAGAATAAAGCCTAAAAGAAATAAAATTTTTTGCTTCATAATGGGGGTTTTTGATAAAAGAAACTAAGTAAATCAAAAACCTTACCAAGAATAAAAAAAATAAAAATTATTCTTTTAAATAAATTCTTTTTACACGATGTGAGATTGAAGTTAATACTTCGTATGAAATGGTGTCCAGCAGTTTAGCCATTTCGGTTACGGTAAATTCATCTCCAAAAATTAAAGCTTCATCGCCTTCCGAAACTTGAATCCCATTTACATCAATCATGCACATATCCATGCAAATAGCTCCAATTATAGGAGCAAAAACACCATTTACCAAAACTTTTCCTTTACCAAAACCATAACGGCGATTTAGACCATCCGCATAACCGATGGGAAGAATGGCCATTTGAGTCTCCTTTTCAGCCTTCCAACTGCGACCATAACCAACTGTATCGCCCTTTTTAATGGTTTTAATCTGCGAAATAGTGGTTTTAAGAGAACAAACATTTTGCAATTCATTTTTTTCTACATTCGTCGAAGAAACGCCATAAAGACCAATTCCAAGACGAACCATATCAAATTGAGCATTTTTAAAACGAACAATTCCACTCGAATTTAGAATGTGTTTCATTATTGGATATGAAAAATGGGATTGAATTTCCTGGTGAGCTTCCGATAATTTTTCAATTTGCTGTTTGGTAAAATCATCTTCATTGGGATCTTCAGAAGCAGCCAAATGAGAAAAAACAGATTTAACGGCTACCAAAGACTTTAAATTATCAAGACGATTAAGAATATTTGGCAAATCTTCTTTGCAAAAGCCTAATCGATGCATTCCTGTATCAATTTTAATATGAATGTTTACATTTTTCTCCAGATCAAAAGTATTAAGGGTTTCCTCTAATAAGTCAAACATTTTAAAGCTCGAAATCTCTGGCTCTAATTCATATTTAATTATTTTGTCGAAACTTTCCAACTCCGGATGCATCACCATAATTGGCAATTCAATGCCTTTTCTTCGCAGGTCAACCCCTTCATCAGCATACGCAACACCCAGATAATCAACATGATGAAACTCGAGCAACTGAGCTATTTCCGAAGATCCACTTCCATATGAAAAAGCTTTTACCATGGCCATTATTTTTGTTCCGCTGCTTAGTTGACTTTTATAATAATTAAAATTATGAATTAATGCATCCATATTAATTTCCATCACCGTTTGGTGATTTTTAAATTGAAGTAAACGGCTAATTCTTTCAAAATGAAAAGGACGAGCCCCTTTAATTAAGATTAATTGATTCTGAAATTCAGAAAAATCAAAATGATTTAAAAAATCAGATGTATTTTCAAAAAACACCGATTTAATTTTAAATAATTTAGAATGTCGCTTTAAATCTTTCCCAATGCCAATAAAAAATGAAATTCCTTTGCTTTCCAACATGTCCGAAATTTCAG
>JAQUGA010000064.1 GCA_028684405.1 Bacteroidales bacterium
ATCGGTTTTACTTCTGCAACTGACTTTATCTCTTTTTTCAAAGGCTCTGCTTTTTGCTTTGGAGTCGAAGAACCAGCTGCTATTAGTGGTTTAGGAGCAGAATTTATAGATCTATCGCTCAAAAGCAAGGCTTTTTCGGCATTTGCCAAACGTTCCATCTGTTCGGGATCGTCTTTTCCCCAACTGATAATTTCCATTCTCACATCCACCACTCCTGCCCGAACAAATCCTAGGGCTTCGGCAACACCTTTTGAAACATCCAAATGCCGACCTTCAATAAAAGGACCGCGGTCGTTAATTCGTACGATAACCGAACGGCGATTGTTTAAATTGGTCACCTTAACTTGTGTGTTAAAAGGCCACAGGCGATGCGCAGCAGTCATTTTATTATGAACATAAATTTCGCCGTTGGCAGTATGATTCCCAATAAACTCATCGCCATAAAAAGATGATTTACCATAATATATTCGATCTAATTCCCTCTCATTGTATGCTATTTGAGAAACCACAAAGGAATGAAGAGAGAGAAAAATAATCAAAAAAATAGGTAAAAATATTTGTCTACCAAACATAAAAATTGTATTTTAGTGCAAAATTTCACATTGAAAATAGTATACGTAATTAGTAATCATTTTGTTACAATCAATAATTAATAAAAAAGAGAAAGTATGGAATCAAAAAGTATTAAAGGAACACGCACCGAGCAAAATTTATTAAAAGCATTTGCCGGCGAATCACAAGCTAAAAACAGGTATACTTATTTTGCAAAAATAGCCCGCAAAGAGGGTTATGAGCAAATCGCATCATTTTTTGAAGAGACAGCCTTGCAAGAAGAACAACATGCAAAAGTCTTCTTTAAATTTTTAGAAGGCGGCATGGTTGAAATTACGGCCTCCTACCCTGCCGGAATTTTATCAACAACTCCCGAAAATCTTTTGGCTGCTGCCGAAGGTGAAAATGAAGAGTGGGCAATTCTATATCCTGCATTTGCGGAAGTAGCAAAAGAGGAAGGATTTCCAAAAATTGCCACTAAATTCAGAATGATTGCTCAAGTAGAAGCACATCACGAAAAAAGATATCGCAAACTTTTAGCAAATATCAAAAATGAAGAGGTTTTCAAAAAAGAACAACCCACTCAATGGATGTGCCGTAAATGTGGTTTTATTTACGAAGGAACAAAAGCACTGCAAAATTGCCCTGCCTGCGACCACCCTCAATCCTATTTTGAAATACTGAATGAAAATTACTAAACTTCTACAATTTAATATAAACTCCAGAAATCATTCTGGAGTTTTTTTTTGAATAATATTTTAAAGATATACAGATAATTTCACTCGTTTTTTCTCTTAGAAAATCGAGTAATTTGTTCCACGTGAAACAATCTTATAAGTAGCTATCAGTCAAGATTTAAAGCATAAAAAAAAACAGTCCTTAATAAGGCTGTTTTTTTGTATAAAATTGGAGCTGAACATTGGAATGTAAATCAGAAATTATTGCTCCCTTGGAGATTAAGCTGTTTTTGTTATTGAGCGTAGCCGAAATGCTCAACCATAATAATTTCCATATATTTATAAAATAGATAATTGCTTTTTTAAGATTTTTTTCTCTTACAATCCCGAAGGGATTGAATGTTTATTGTTTTCTATAAACATGTGAATCCTACGGATTCAAATTAACAACAGGTTTTAGGGGGTTTTGTTTTAATAAACAGAATGTTATGCTCTAAAAATTCAAGTGTCTGAATTAGAAATTTCGCTGGCAAGGCTTGCGACGTAACGCAGCCATCAGACTTTATAAACAGACATTAGTCGTTAATACTTTCAGGAAGTTCGGGAACAATTTTAGTTCCTTCATAGCGCATTTCAACGCCTTTACGATAGGTTACGGTTAAATATAAATCTCCATTTTCATCAAATTTTTGCCATAAACCATGTTTGCGTCCTAAAATATAGGTTCCATATTCTCTTAGTTTTCCATTAGGCCAATACGAAGTATATTTTCCATCGGGATTGTCGTCGGTAAAATTAATCTGGTATGCTTTATTCCCATTATCATAGGTTCCTATCCAAAGTCCTTCTCGCAAACCCTCTCTATACGATCCTTCTTCCAAAAAATCTCCATAATGTATAATCCAAGGTCCCTCTTCTTTGCCGTCTATAAATTCGCCTTTGCTTAATATCTCTTCAGTTTCTTTATATTCGACATACAATCCTTCTAATTTTCCATTTTCATAATTTTCTTCCCTCAAGGTTTTTCCATTTTCATAATACCACAACCACTGTCCAATTTTTTTTCCTTGATTATTAAACGTACCTGTCATTTCTAAAATTCCACTTGGAAAATAATATTTCCAGCTTTTCACAGGACGATTGTCAATATAAGAACCTTCGGCTCGAAGCTTGTTTTTTTCGTACAATTCTTTCCAAGGACCTTGCTTGAGACCATTTTCGTCGATAATTCCCACTCCTATTAATTCGCCTTCGTTAAATAAATAACCATCTACAATTTTTCCTTCTTCCGAATATTCTCTTCTAATTCCATGTGGTTTATTATTCAAATACGTTTGGATTACCTTTTGCTTTCCATCGATATAATAATCAATGCGTGTTTCTAAAATTCGTGTCTCTTCGGCTCCTTCAATAATATTTCCGTTGATATATTTTTCTAATTTCTCTAAATTACCCTCTTCATTAAAGTATTTGAAAAAACCATCTTTTTTTCCATTCAAATAAAATCCTTCATTTTTTACATGACCATTTTCATAAAATTCTTTCCAAATTCCTTGTTTTAAACCAGATTTGTCTTTTCTATTAATATATTCACGTTTTAAAATATATCCTTTTTGATATTCTATAATAGAAATAGTTAATCCTTCCTCATTAAATTCTTTAGCCGTTCCTTCTTCTAAACCATTTACAAAAGGGATCTCTTTAATTAATTGATTTTTAGAATTATAATGTTTTTCAAAACCCTCTTTTAAATCATTTTTAAACGTTTCTATTATTTTTCCTTTTTCTGGTAAATAGGTAGTTTTAATACCTTCTTTTTTTCCTTCTACATAATTCAAGGTCATATAAAGTTCGCCATTTGGAAGATAAAAACTCCACAAACTATCCAATAAATTATTTTTTCTGTTTCCCGAAGAAACAAGAATTCCCTCTTCGTTGTAGGATTTCCATAAACCTTCGGGCTGCCCATTTTTCATATATCCTTCACTGGAAATTTTACCATTAGAATGATAAAAAACGTTTAAACCATTGGGATCGATTTTTTGTGAAAATGAAGAGAATACAATTATTATAAATACGAATAATAGCGAAAATTTTAAATATATTTTCATACGAATAAATATTTTATCTGGAAACAAGCTAGAAAGAGATAATTATATGATTTCGAGCATTTTAAGTAAAGGTACTTTAGCTTTTTGTATTATATCGTATGACAAATATACTTGATTTGTTTCATTTTTTAAACAATTTTTTATATTTTCCAAATTATTTAATTTCATATAAGGACAATCGTTGCAATTACAATTTTCATCGGAAGGAAGAACCACAAAAGTTTTTTGAGGTGAATATTTAGTCATTTGATGAATAATTCCAGTTTCGGTAGCCACAATATATTTTTGTGCATCGTCTTTCTGTGTAAAATCCAACATGGCTTTGGTAGAACCAATAAAATCGGCTATTTCTAAAATGATTGCTTTGCATTCGGGATGTGCAATTACCTTAGCATCAGGATGTTCTTTCATTAACTCAATTAATTTTTCTGATTTTAATTGATTATGAACATGACATGCGCCGTCCCACAACAACATATTTCGTCCTGTAACACTATTAATGTAAGCTCCTAAATTTCGATCGGGGGCAAAAATTAATTTTTCATCTTTATCAAAAGATTCAACAATTTTAACGGCATTGCTCGAAGTACAAATAATATCCGACATTGTTTTAATTTCTGCCGAACAATTTATATATGAAATTACTTTATGATTTGGATGTTTTTTAAGAAATTCTCGAAATTCTTCCGGAGGACATGAATCAGCCAACGAACATTTTGAATTAAAATCGGGAACCAAAACCTTTTTGTTCGGATTTAAAATTTTTGCCGTTTCGGCCATAAAATGTACTCCTGCAAAAACAATAATATCTGCTTCTGTTTTTTGTGCATAGTGAGCCAAAGCTAGACTATCTCCAACAAAATCAGATATTTCCTGTACTTCCGAAAGAGTGTAATAATGAGATAAAATTATAGCATTCTTTTGAGTTTTCAACAATTCTATTTCATTAATAATAGTTCTGTTTTTCATTTTAAATTAATATTATTAGTAATATAAGGCTGTTAATTGGTGAATAAAATTACTCCTTTTTTTTTGTATTTGTCAAATATATTATCTTATCAACAAATTATTAACCTTCCGAAAATAATTAAGCTACTATCAATGTAATAATTAGCTCTTTTGATGAACATAGATATTTTTTGTTGTAAAACATAAATGTTGATACTTTTGTTCATCTTTTATCTTGTATATTTTGTTGATAAATTGTAGTTTATCAACAAATTTATTTCAAAAACGCAAATAATACAAAAAACATAAAGTTATTAATAGTTATTAAGACATTATGCACATGTTTTCAATACTTATTCAACAGAAATTACTAATTTTGTATACAGATTTTTTAATCCATGGTTTTATAACTATATAAAGATAGTTATAATCTTTGAAAAATTACTTTTTTTAAAACAAAAATTTATATTATTGTTTTTAGTATACTCTAAATCATTGACTTATGAAAATAATATTGGCTTCTGACCATGCTGGATTTACAATTAAAGAGCATATAAAAGCGTTTCTTTTAAAACAAGAAATAGAAGTTCTCGATTATGGAACTTTTTCATACGACAGTGTCGATTATCCCGATTTTTCACACGCTGCTGCTTTGCAAGTAACCGAAGATGTTGACAGCATAGGAATTTTAATTTGTGGTTCAGGAAATGGAATTTGTATGACCGCCAATAAACATATTGGCATTCGTGCTGCTTTGTGCTGGAACGAAGAAATTGCCATGATGGCTCGTGCTCACAATGATGCTAACATTTTGTGCATGCCCGGAAGATATCTCACGGTTTTGGAAGCAGAAGCCATTACTACTACTTTTTTAAACACTAAATTTGAAGGCGGACGACATTTATTGCGGATCAATAAAATTGAAAATGAATAATTTACTCATCTTATCAAAAAGAAAGATTATTAATAATCTGGATGAAGTTTTATTGGATATTGAAAAAAATATTCGAACCAGTAGCCATACTTTGCAATGGATTAATAGCGATGTAAATCAGAATGTTATCCGAAAAAAAGAAAAAAAAGTGTTTTATATTACCGAAGGAAATTTAATAATATATTTGGATGATAACGTTGAAGCAATTGAAAAATCGCTGATTCTCACCCCTCGGAATATTTTATCCAACATGAATGATTTTTATGAAATTTTGAAAATAAATAAATATTCGACAAATTTTCAAATTATCAACTTAAATACAATTAAATTTAAACTTATCATCTATTTTACCATTCGCAATAAAGATTTGAAAATGTTGAAAGACAAACATTTACGCAAACTATTTTATTGTATAGATTGTGGTAAATGCCAAACTGTTTGTCCTATTAATTTAGTTGTTTCTGATTTTTCACCCATTGGTGATATCCTTCGTCAATACGAAGAGAACGACTCTATTAATGAGCCTTTATGCACTTCGTGTAAAGCTTGCGAAAAAGTTTGTCCAGTCAATATTAAATTATCAGAATATTTGCTCAATTTAAAATTTAAAAAAGACAAATCCTTTACCGAACGCATCCTACTTCTTTTTAATAAAAAAGAGAAATATCAAATCAAAACCAATAAATACATTAATAATAGATTGAAAAGTACGTGAACACCAACTTAAAAGATTTTTATCAAATTGAACGCAAAGTGCGCATGTTTCCTTTTATAATCGATATTATAAAAGGTTTTGCGTTTTATGCCTTACTCTTCTTTGTATTATTAAGCCTAGAATTATTTCTATATTTACCCCCTTTATTCAAAATTTTGTTTTTTTCCCTCTTTTTCGGAAGTGCTCTATTCTATTTTATTACGAAATATTATTATTTCAACAAAAAAAGAATTTATAGTGATGCAAAAAATAGAAACAAGAGCACCAATAAGTTATTCGAAATAATCAAAAACACATTTCAACTTATTGATTTACAAAAGAAAAAGTCATATTCTGCCGAATTAGTCAGCTTGGCGGTTGACGAAAGGAAAGTTTTTGCAGCCAATGAGATGAAACAAGAGTCTTTTATCAAGGAGAAGAAAAAAAACCAAAAATTGGCACTTATTTTCCTTCTGCTGGCTTTGTTTGTGATATTTATTCCCTTTGTTTCAAAACCTTATCAGGAAGCCGCCATTCGCTCTATTAATATAACTTCCAGCTACCAAAAACCACTTCCTTATTCGATACAATTAAAAAATCAAGATTTATCGGTTTATAGAAATGAAAATTTAACTCTGCAAGTCAAGCTTTCTGGACAAGATTATCCTTCTGAAATTAGTATTAATATCAATGGAAATAGATCTAAATTAAAAAAAGAAAAAGCTGATTTATTTACTTATCAACTTACCAATATTCGTCAGAATTTATCTTTTACAATTGAAACAAGCGATTATATATCAGAAGTTTACCAAGTTAAAGTAATTGATAAACCCAAAATCTTACATTATAAAATTATAGCCAATTATCCTGCTTATTTAAATCGTGATAAAGAATTGTTCGAGAATATCAATTATTTGAATATGCCCGTAGGTACAACGCTCAATTTCGAGTTTTTAGCAGAAAATACAGATGAGTTTAAAATTTCCAATTCAAATGGAACTGTTTTGTTGACACATATTAATAATGTATACAAGTTTAAACTTCCAATAGTTCAAAATACCCAATTTTCTGCTTTTTCGAGTAATAGTAATTCTGCTTTTATCGATAGCTTAATCTTTGATATTAAAGTTATTGACGATGAATATCCCAGTGTTTTTCTTCGTGCGTTTCAAGATTCTTTATATGAAAATGTGGTTTATTTAATCGGCCAGGCAAACGACGACTATGGATTGACAAAAGCAACGATAGTGGTCGATATTTTTCAGTCGGAAAACGACAAAGGAACGAGCAAAACGATAAATATTCCCTTCGGAAATTCGCCTACCATGTTTAATATTAGCGAAGTAATAAATCTCTATAATTATATGGAAACATTGCCCCGAAGAATAGAGTTGTATGTGGAAGTATTTGATAATGACAGACTTAGGGGGTTTAAAAAGGCTAATTCACAAAAACATATTTTCATTTTTAAAACCGAAGAAGAGAAAAAAATAGAAGCAGAACAACGTCAAAATAAGCAAATGAACTCTCTTTCCGACCTTTCCAATCAGGCCGAACAGATGGAAAAAAAGCTGGAAGACTTGAAAAATATGCTTAAAACGCAATTGAATAAAGATTGGAAAACGCAGCAAAAAATTGAAGAATTAAAGAAACAATACGAAGATTTAAAGAAACAGGTCAACCAGTTGGATAAAGAGATGCAGCAAAATCCTTTGCAAAAAGAGAAATCGGATGCCGAAAAAGAGATTGAAAAAATGTTGCAAGAGATTTTAAATAAAGAACTTGAATCCTTGCTTAAAGAATTTGATAAAATGTTGAATGAAAATAAGGCAGATAAAATCATAGAGCAGTTGGAAAACATTAAACAGGAGAATAAATCGCTCAAAGAAAATGTAGATAAAAACTTGGAAGATTTTAAACAACAGGCTTTTGAAGATAAATTAGACGAAGCTCTGGAGAAAATTGACGAAATCATTGAGAAACAGGAGAAACTAAATAAAGAAGAGCTCAATAAACAAACCAAAGATAAAATCAGCGAAAAGCAAAAGGCCATTCAAAAGGAATTTAAAGAGTTTGGCCAGGAGATGGAGAAATTACGTCAGATGAATAAAGAATTGCAACGTCCCAATTCATTAATGGAAACGAAGCCACAGGAGCAGTCTATTGATCAGGAGATGCAAGATGCACAAGAAAACATGGACGATAACAAGACGGGTAAAGCGAAGAAAAACCAGCAAAATGCAGAAGATCAATTGAAAAATTTGCAGGAGAAGCTTCAAAAAAACAAAGAACAAATGGAGGAGGAGAATCTCGATGAAGACATTGAAGCAACGCGTGAATTATTGAAAAACCTCATTAGAATTAGTTTTCAGCAAGAAGAGTTGATGAAAAATGTTCAACGTACTCGTGCCATAGATCCTGCTTTTAATGACTTTATTCGCACTCAAAAGAGCCTCGAACAGCAATATAAAATCTTGGGAGATACACTCAAGGCTTTAGCAAAACGTCAGCCGATGGTGAAAAGTTTTGTATTAAAAGAATATGGAATGATTGAATCCAACTTAAATGGTTTAACGGATTTAATGGTTGAAAAGAAAATAGGCGAAACAGCTAAACGTCAGCAGTTTATAATGACATCTACCAATAATTTGGCTCTGATGCTTGCAGAATCATTAAAAAATATGCGAAATCAAAAGAGCAAAGGTTCTTCGTCTTCTTCCAAAAAGAAATCAGATTCGGAATGCGATAGCGAAGGAAATAAGAAAAAACCCAATAAAGGAAAACCTAAAATGCCTGATATTAAAAAACTGCAAGAGATGCTGAGTGATCAAATTAAGAAGGGCGGTGAAAAATTGAAAGAAGGTCAAGGACAAAAAATGAGTGAAGAGTTGGCTCGTATGGCTGCTCAACAAGAAGCAATTCGCCGTATGTTGCAAGAATATCTCGATCAACTTAAACAAGAAGGCCAAGGTTTGGACGGAAAAATTGAGCGCTTAATGAAAGAAATGGAACAAAACGAAAAGGATATTGTCAATCGAAATATCAATCAAAATACCTTAAATCGTTTGCGTCAAATAGAAACTCGTTTGCTGGAATCTGAAAAAGCGGAACTCGAAAGAGAAAAAGAGGAGCGAAGGGAGTCGAAAGAGGCAAAAGAATTGATACCCAATAATATAGACTTGCTTAAAAACATTGAATTGCACAAGAGAAATCAGCAAGAATTGTTAAAACAGAACCCAATCAAATTAAAAAACTATTATAGGGAAAATGTCTCAAAATATTTTCTTAATTTTGAAGACCATAAATAATTGCATTATGAAAATAGAACTATCTTCGGATTTTGATCAATTAAATAAGATTGATACTATCATAGAACAGATTTGTAATGATTATCAATTATACGATACATATTATGCTTGCCTTTCTATGGCAATAAACGAAGCGGTGAAAAATGCAATGATTCATGGAAATAAGATGGACGCTTCCAAAAAAGTGAGTATAGAGTTTTCGCTCTCGTCTGATGAAATTTCAGTTTCGGTGAACGATCAGGGAAAAGGTTTTGATTTTGAAGAGGAGCTTCTTTTATTGAATACGAATCCAACAGGAAATGGATTGGAAATTATTCAATTGACTTCGGATGCTTTAGAATTTTCAAATAATGGTTCTACACTCGAAATGAAATTTAATGTCGTCAATGATTCCCAATTTAAAATGAACGAAAAACGGCGTGAAAAATTGATGGATTCCAAAAAACAGTCAACAAAACAAGGTATAAAGAAAAATGCCGAATAATATTCAATTTATCAGTCAGGATGTTGCCTTCCAATTAAAAGAAAAAAGGAAGATTAAAAAGTGGTTGACTGATTTAATAAATTCTCATCAAAAAAGGGTAGGGGAGATTAGCATTGTTTTTTCTAATAACGATTATGTTTTGGAAATAAACAAGCAGTTTTTGTCCCATGATTTCTATACGGATATTATCACTTTCAATTATAATGAAGATGACTTTATTAGTGGTGATTTAATTATAAGCATTGATATGGTTCGTGAAAATGCAGAAAAATACAGAGAGACTTTTGAGCGAGAATTGCATCGCGTTGTCGTTCATGGAATTTTGCATTTATTGGGATTAAATGATGAAACCAAAACAGAAGAAGCGGCCATGCGAATTGCAGAAAACAATGCTTTGAAAATGCTTTAATTGGCAAATAATCAGTTTAATAAGAAGAATGTTTCACGTGGAACAATGAAAATATGTTTGAAAAATTTGATGTAATTGTAGTCGGTGCCGGACACGCTGGATGTGAAGCTGCTTATGCAGCGGCAAAATTAGGATCCAAGACGCTTTTAATCACCCAAAACCTAAATACCATCGCACAAATGTCGTGCAATCCTGCCATGGGCGGAATCGCCAAAGGACAATTGCTGTGCGAAATTGATGCCTTGGGAGGAATGAGTGCCATTGTTGCCGATCACACGATGATCCAATTCAGAATGCTCAATCGCTCGAAAGGTCCAGCTATGTGGAGTCCCAGAGCACAATCAGACAAGGCGATGTTTACATTAAAATGGAAACAAGTGCTCGAAACTACCGATAATTTGAGTTTATGGCAAGACGAAGTTGAATCTCTAATATTCGAAAAAGATACTCTTAAAGGAGTGAAAACGCAATTGGGAATTTCTATTTTTTCCAAAACTGTGATTCTTACCAATGGAACCTTTTTAAAAGGAAAAATACACATTGGAAAAATTAATTATTCGGGCGGAAGAATAGGGGAGTTGGCCAGCCAAAATTTATCTGATTTTTTGAAAGAACGAGGCATCGAAGTAAAGCGATTAAAAACTGGAACTCCCGTCAGAGTCGACGGTAGAAGTATAGACTTTTCAAAATTAGAAGAACAAAAAGGAGATGAACCACCTGGTAAATTTTCTTTTACTGATACGCCGCCTTTGAAAAACCAAATCAGTTGCTGGATGACATATACTTCTCAAGAAGTGCATGATATTTTGCGAACGGGTTTTGATGATTCACCCATGTTTGCTGGAAGAATTCAAGGAGTTGGACCCCGATATTGTCCGAGTATTGAAGATAAAATTGATCGGTTTTCAGAACGGAATAAACATCTATTATTCATAGAACCCGAAGGCAGAATGACCAATGAGTTTTATATTAATGGTTTTTCTTCTTCGCTGCCCATAGAGATTCAATATGAGGCTTTGCGGAAAATAAAAGGATTTGAAAATGCACGAATTGTAAAACCTGGTTATGCTATTGAATATGATTATTTCGATCCAACACAATTAAAACATACCATGGAGACCAAAGCCATTCCAAATTTGTTTTTTGCTGGACAAATTAATGGAACGACTGGTTATGAAGAGGCAGCCGCTCAAGGTCTGATTGCTGGAATTAATGCTCATCAAAACATTATAGAAGGAGAGCCTTTTATTTTGAATCGTACCGAAGCATACATTGCTGTTTTAATTGACGACATTGTGACCAAGGGCGTGGATGAACCCTATCGAATGTTCACATCCAGAGCAGAACACCGAATTTTATTGCGACAAAATAATGCCGATGAACGCTTAACACCCAAAGGATATAAATTGGGATTAATCGAAGAACAGAGATATAATGGTGTGCTAGATAAATACCAAAAAGTAGAAAAAATTGTCTTTTTTTGCGAATCGACGAGTATTTCCCCAATGGAAATTAATTCCTATTTACATGAATTAGAAACTAGCGAATTGTCTCAAAAAG
>JAQUGA010000280.1 GCA_028684405.1 Bacteroidales bacterium
TACGGAATTATGAACGACCATTATTTGTATGTGCCACTTATTGGACTTGCTATTTTTATGGCTTCTATGTTTCATAAAGTCAAAAATAAAACCATTGCCATGCTTGTTTTTTCAGCTTATCTTATCATTTTTATATTTGTTACACGTCAAAGAGTAGAGGTTTTTCAAAGTGGAATTTCTGTTTTTACCGATGTTTTAAAATCATATCCTGATTCTTATGTTGGTTTAAACAATCGTGGAAGTATTTACTATGAACAGGGCAAGTTTCAACAAGCTTTTAATGATTTTTCGGAATCAATACAGGTGAATTCCAATAATCCGTATGCGTATAATAATCGAGCGGTACTTTTTTTGGCAAGTGGCAAAATTGACGAAGCCATGGAAGATTTAAATACTGCAATTGCACAGCGATCTGACTATGCAGATGCGTATTCAAATCGTGGTTCTGCCAAAGGCATGAGGATGGATATAAAAGCTATTGATGATCACAATAAAGCAGTTTCGTTAGCTCCCAATGAGGGGAAATATTATTATAACAGAGGAGCTTATTATTTGCAATTTGGCGATAAGAATAAAGGCTGTTTTGATGTGCAAAAAGCTTTGCAATTAGGGGTTCAAAAAACAAATCCAATGATTGATCAAATTTGTAGGGAAAATTAACCTAAAATAAAAAAGAGATTTTCTTCTGAATTTAGAAGGAAATCTCTTTTTTATATCTGTTTTCTGAGTTTTTCATCAAATTGATAGAAATCAAAAAACTCAAATATTTTGGCAATTTCAATTTTAGTCCTCCAAAGAGGCCAAAAATCTTTCTACATCCAATGCCGCCATACATCCTGTTCCAGCAGCGGTAATTGCTTGGCGATAGTGTGGGTCTTGAACGTCTCCGGCCGCAAAAACACCAGGGATATTGGTGTGTGTAGAGCCTGGAGTAGTTTTAATATATCCTTGTTCGTCAAGGTCGATTTGTCCTTTAAAAATTGCTGTGTTGGGCGAATGTCCAATGGCAATAAAAATACCGTCTATAGCAATGGTTGAGGTTTCATTGGTTTGTACATTTTGAATTTTAACTCCAGTAACTGCTTTGCTGAAGCCTTTTTGTTCACCAACTATTTCAATAGGGACGCTATTCCATACCATTTCAATATTTGGAGTGTTGAAAACTCTTTTTTGCATCACTTTGGAAGCTCTAAGTTCATCGCGACGGTGAATTAAATACACTTTTTTACAAAGTTTTGATAAATATTGTGCTTCTTCTGTAGCTGTATCTCCGCCACCAATGACGGCTACTGTTTTGCCTCGATAAAAGAATCCGTCGCATGTAGCACATGCCGAAACACCGTATCCGTTGTATTCTTTTTCGGATTCTATTCCCAGCCAGCGAGCCGATGCACCGGTTGAAATAATAACGGTTTCTGCTTCAATCATTTTACCTTCATCCGTTTTGCAAACGAAAGGTCTTTTAGAGAAGTCAGCTTCTACAATCATTCCGATACGAATGTCAGAGCCAAAGCGTTGAGCTTGCTTTTTTAAATCTTCCATGATTTCCGAGCCTTTTTTCCCTTCGTGATATCCTGGGAAATTATCTACGTCTGTTGTAATTGTAAGCTGACCGCCAGGCTGAGTGCCTTCGTATAATACAGGTTTCAAATCCGCTCTAGCAGCGTATATTGCAGCAGTGTATCCGGCAGGGCCCGACCCAATAATTAAAGTTTTTACTTTCTCCATTTAAAAAAAAATTAGTTTTGATATAATATTGTTTTTATAAGCTGTTGAATAAAAAACGAATGATTTCCTTTTTTGTTCATTTTTTGGTATTTTGTTAAAAAAATTACCCGCAAGCAATTAAACTAACGGGTAATTGGGAATGACGGATTATGATTATTTGCAAATTATCATTTTTTTATTGTAAACTGACCCTTCTGCTTCAATTTGTATGTAATAGAATCCGTTTGTTGTGTTGTTTAGTGATAGCGATATTTTGTGGTTGCCGTCTGAAAATATTTTATCTTCTTCTATTGTTTTTATTAACTGTCCAATTTGATTGAATAGACGAATGGATATTTTTCCGGTAGAACGGTTGTTGAATAGTAATGTTGCCTCTTCTCCATTAATTGGATTTGGAAATAGATGGATGGAAGAGATGTTTGTTTCGTTTTCGTTTATTCCAGTTGGGTCATTTACAAGAATATAGTCAGTTTTTGTTATTTCGCTAGAGCCAATTCCATTGGTGACGCTGAGGCTAACGCTATAAACGCCAGCATTAAAATATCGAATTACTGGGTTTTGTTCTTGCGAACCTATGGGGGTTCCTCCTTCAAAACTCCATTCCCAAGTTGTTGGAACATGTTGACTTAAATCTGTAAAACTGACGGTTTGTGTTTTGTTTATCGAAGTGCTGCTTGCTGTAAAATCGGCAATGGGAGCCAAAATAGTTGTAACTATTTGTTGTTCGGTTGAATCGATTCCACAAAGCCCATTGGCCCACATTTTTGCGGTAAAAGTTTGTGTTGCATTATAGTTGTGAGTAGGGTTGGGGCTTGTTGAGGTGTTTTCGTCGCCAAAATCCCAAAGGTAGGATTCGGCGTATAGCGATTGATTATTAAAAGTAACGACGGCTCCGTCAACATCGCTTGTAAAAGCAGCGATTGGAGGAGGTAAAATGTTTGCATTCATCAAAAGAGTATTGCTGTAGCAGTTCATTTCTTTAACTTCCCAGTCGTAGAAATAGTAATAATTGCCTGGAGCATTATACTGTGGTAGGGATGCACTAGATTCTTTGATAGAAATAAG
>JAQUGA010000065.1 GCA_028684405.1 Bacteroidales bacterium
ACCGAAGAAATCCAGCAAGAACTTAACCATCAACCATTTGAATCGTTTACGTTTGAATATACCATTGGCTATCCCGAAACCATCAATTGGAATTCGGAATGGGAGAAAAACTATCCTTTGGTCAATATTGACGGTCGTTGTGTAGTTCGAGCTCCCTTTCATGAGGCGGTTGAGGGCGTAGAATACGACATCGTTATTGAGCCGAAAATGTCGTTTGGTACTGCGCATCACGAAACCACATCGGGCGTTATGCGTTTGATGTTCGATTTGGATTTTAAAGGCAAAAAAATCCTTGACATGGGCTCGGGAACAGGCGTTTTGGCAATTTTAGCACATTTAATGGGAGCCGCTTCGAGCATAGCCATTGATATTGATGAATGGGCATTTGAAAATTGTTCGGAAAATTTTGAACGAAACAATATCCAAAATGCAAAAGCCATGCAGGGAGTAGCTCAAGATATTCCAAATCAACAATTTGATATAATTTTTGCAAATATCAACCGCAACATTTTGCTCCGAGACATGCACTATTATGTCGATGTTTTAAAACCAAAAGGATTGATTTTATTTAGTGGATTTTATGAAGGTGAAGATTTTGAAATGATTCAACAAAAAGCCAAGGACTTGGGCTTAAACTTCTGCCGACATCTTGAAAACAATCGCTGGATAGCTGCTCAATTCGAAAAAAAATAATTTTTCAGTAAGGTTTGTGTAAAATAAAGAAGAAGTTATGAAACGTTTATGGTTAATTTTAGGAGCTTTATTATTTATCTTCATGGGTAATAGTCAGGCACAAACATTAAAATCTTTCGATGAAGATTTTACACAAACCGTGTTAAATGTGAAGGCCTATTGCAACACTTTAAGCAAAGATTTAAAGCCACAATCGGACGCATTAGTAAAAGAATTTGAAATTTATTGGAACTCGGAAAACATTTATGAAGACCAAAAAGAGCATTATATTGAAACCATCAATTTTATGGTTGAACGGAAACTGCGTCAATTTCGTCAATTTGAAGCTTTCACACACGCTTTTATGGCAGCTACCAGTTGCAAGCAAGAAGATGAAAGTTACGATGCATGGCTCAAAGGTGTAAAATATGTGATGCGTAATAAAACAACTCAATTGGTAGATTACCTAGATAACTCACGAGAGTTAATGTCGCAGGGAATATTATCAAAAAACAGTCAGGTGGAGTGGTTTTCTTCGGGACAAGAATTTGCCTATGAATTTAAGGACGAGCCTATTGTAAATCTGGGACTCACCGACGTTGTTGGGCGAGCTTCCAAAGACAGTGTGGTTATTTATAAAACCAAAGCTTATTATTATCCACTTAGCCGCGAAATAGTTGCCCAAGGTGGTGTTGTAAATTGGGAAAGAGCGGGTTTTGACAAAAACAAAGTTTATGCAAAAATGAAAAACGTTCGTATTGACACACGAAGAGCTTCATTTACTGCCGATTCTGTTTTATATCACAATTCCGAATTTTTCGCCAAACCATTATTGGGATATTTCGAAGACAAAGCCACTTTAATTGCTGACGAAGACCGTGTAACGTATCCAAGATTTCGCTCGTACGACTATCGTATTCGTTTGAACAATTACTTTGAAAACGTTGATTTTGAAGGCGGTATAGAAATGCGAGGAGCTCGTTTTATCGGAGCTGGCGATGAAGACAACCCAGCATTTTTGATTTTCAAAAAAGACAATAAAGATTTTGTAGTTGTAGCTACCGAAAATCTTACTTTGCGTAAGTCCACCGTCAGTACAAGCTCCTGTAGAGCCTATATTTTTATTGGACAAGACACCATTTATCACTCATCGCTTGAAATGAAATACAACGATGAGATAAAAGAATTGGTTATGTACCGCACCAACCAAGGATTGTCGCAGGCTCCGTTTTTCAACACTTTTCACAAGCTCGATATGTACTTTGAAGCCATCTATTGGAAAACAGACGAAGAGCTAATGGAGTTTAAGATGATTCAAGGACCTGGTGAAGCTCGTGCAGCTGTATTTGAGTCGAATGACTTTTTTGACCAAAGTCGTCTTGACAAGATTAAACAATATCACCAAACGAATCCACTTTTGACGCTCTATCGATATTACACCACAAATAAAACAATCACAGCTGATTTTAATGACTTGGTTAAACACTTTGGATATTCGGCAGCCGACGTTCGATCCTTCTTAATGGAAATGGCGATTCTGGGTTTTATAGATTACGAAACCTCCAAAGAAAAAGTTCACATGCGTCCAAAAATGAAAAATTTCTTATTGGCCAATGCAAAAAAACAAGATTACGATATTATTCAATTTGTTTCTCAAACGCGCTCTAAAAACAACGCAAAAATAAATTTAATGAATTTTGACCTACACCTCTACGGGGTGAAAGAGGTTTTCTTAAGCGACTCCCAAATCGTATCGGTATATCCTCGTGGAGAAGAGATTATTATGAAAGAAAATCGAGATTTTGAGTTTAGTGGGATGGTTCGCGCTGGCTTGTTCGATTTTAACGCTTCGCAATGTCGCTTCCATTACAATCATTTTAAAATCGAAATGAATATCATAGATTCACTTATGTTTTATGTAGAAGATAAAAGCCAAAAACCAAACTACATGGGCGAATACCCTTTGGTTTTGGTAAAAAACTCCATACAAGACTTGAAAGGAACTATTGAAATTGATGAACACAACAATAAATCGAGCTCAAAATACTCGCCAAGATATCCCATTTTCACCAGTTTGTCGCCCAGTGGAGTCTACTATGATAAACCAGAAACATTTAAGGGCGTTTACGACAGGAATCGCTTCTATTACAGAGTTCTACCCTTTGTCATCGAACAATTGGATGACTTTGAAACAGACTCTTTAGAATTTAATGGTTATTTAGTTTCTGGCGGTATTTTTGAAGACATCGATAAACCTCTTCGAGTTCGAAAAGATTTTTCTTTGGGTTTTGTACATAAAACAGGTCCCAGTGGAATGAATGCCTATGGCGGCAAAGGTGTTTTTACAAACACTCTTGACCTGAGCAATAAAGGACTACTTGGAATTGGAAAAATCGATTATCTAAATTCAACAGGACAAACAAAAGACTCTTATTTCTTCTTGGATTCTGCCAATGCTTATTTGGACACTTACGATGTACGAGAGCAGGCTTCTGGCACCGAGTATCCATCCGTTGTTGGAAAGAATGTATACATGCACTGGGAGCCATACAACGACAGAATGCTAGTGTATAGCGATAAAAAACCATTGCGTATTTTTAAGGAAGCCGATTTAGACGGAAATATTGAAATGACCCCATCAGGTGCATTGGCAGCTGGAGAGATAAACTTCGAAAAAGCACAGCTTTTTTCCGATAAATACTCCCTCAAACATCACGAAATAGTTTCGGACACCCTCGATTTTAATCTAAAATCTCAGGAATTTAATGATTTGGCTTTCAAAACGAAAAATCAAAACGGGAAAATCGACTTGCAAGAACGCAACGGAAATTTCACTTCTAACGGAGATGCCTCGCTGGTCGAGTTCCCGATAAATCTATATAAAACAAATTGCACCGCTTTTGAATGGAAAATGGATGAGGAGGAAATTGTTATTTTATACGATGATCCATACAAAACTACAGATATTAATGGAACTCCAATTAGAGAACTTTACAATTTGGTTTCAACGGGCAATGAATTGGTTTCGACCCATCCCGCTCAAGATTCTCTATACTTTAGGGCAACAAAAGCAAATTATAGTTTAAAAAAATACATTATCGAAGCAGATGGAGTTCGATATATTGAAGTTGCAGATGCCATTGTTGTTCCGCGAGACGGAAATGTGAAAATTTATAAAAATGCAGAGATGCAAAGTTTTGAAAATGCTAGAATTTTAGCCAATACTACAACTAAATATCATGAAATTTATGATGCCAAAGCTTTAATCGGTTCTAAAAAATGGTACACCGGAAAAGGAAAAATTGATTACATTGATGAACTTGAAGGAAAACAAGTTATCATTTTAGACACCGTTTATGTCGATAAAGCTTCAAAAACGTATGCCAAAGGAAAAATTGCTAAAGAAAGTGATTTCACTTTAAGTCCACATTTTGGGTTTTATGGAGATGTAAGCATGATTGCTGAAAATGAATTTTTCTATTTTTCGGGAGGGGCAAGTCTCAAACATGGATGCGATACCGTTGAAAGAGCTCCCTTGGCATTCAAAGCCGAAATAAATCCAAAAGAGATATTAATTCCAGCAACGAAGGAGAGTAAAGACGTAAATGGAGGCAAGATTGCCAATGCGGTTCTTTTTTCTCCAGATGGCGGCCTTTATACGGCATTTGCCACTTCAAAAGAGCGAGTTCGTGATGCTGAAATTGTATCCGCATACGGCTATCTAACATATTCTCACGAAATGGAATCCTTCCTTATTGCCTCGGCCGAAAAAATTGCGGACACAACCTTACCTGGGAATATGCTTGTTTTAGACAAACGAAATTGTATTACCAAGGGAAGTGGAGCCATTGATATTGGTGCCCGTTTGGGGAGAGTAGAAATGAAAACTTTTGGGAAAATTGAAAGTTACATGATGTCTGATTCGGCAACCATTGAACTTTCGGCAACTTTAAACTTCCATTTTGATGAAAAACTTTTAAAATACATAAGCGATTATATTGAAGGTTCTACCAACTTAGATGGAATTGATATTATTGAAAATGAAAAATATCATCGAGCCATCATCGAAATTATGGGTAACCAAGAGGGCGAAAAAGTAATCAATGAACTTTTTACCCGAAATCAACTACGTCGGATTCCTCCAAAACTACTAAATACTTTTGTTTTTTCAGACATCACTCTAAAATGGAGCCCAGAAACACAATCCTTTATTTCGGTCGGCGATTTGGGAATTGCCATGATGGGGAACGCTCAAGTCAACCGTTTTGTGCCCGGAATTCTTGAAATTCAAAAGAAACGAAGTTCGGATGAACTAAATCTCTATCTAAATATTGACGGCACGTGGTTCCACTTTTGGCATCGCAACAATACGATGCAAATATTCTCTTACGACTTAGAATTTAACAAGATGATATTAGCAATCGATGCAAAAAAACGAGTTGTTTCTGCTGAAAAAGGAACTCCACGATTCGAGTACCGCACGGGAAGAGAAGCCAACAAAAAGAATCTCTTTAAACGTCTGGGAATTGAAGATTCAGAAGATAAGGATGATTAATATTACTATACTAAAAAATAAACAAAATGATTTTGATTGAAAACACCATCGTAAGTGATGATCTTGTTAAAGTCCATTTCTGCTGCGACATCACAAAATGCCTGGGAGCTTGTTGTATTGAAGGCGATGCCGGAGCACCGCTAGAGGAAGAAGAAGTTGGAATTATTGAAGACTGTTATGAGATTGTAAAAGAATACATGACCCCAGAAGGCATTGAAATAATTGAAAAAAACGGAATTATCGATTACGACACCACTGGAAGCATTGTAACTCCGCTGATTGGTGACAGAGACTGCGCTTTTATCTCTTTTGATGGAGATATTGCCAAATGTGCTTTTGAAAAAGCTTGGCTAGACAAAAATATAAAATTCAGAAAACCAATTTCTTGTCATTTATACCCTGTTCGTATTACCAAACACGACACGTACGATGCCGTAAATTATAATAAATGGTACATTTGTAATCCAGCAATCAAAAACGGTCAACGCCTGGGATTGCCCTTATACAAATATCTTGAAGAACCATTGATTCGGAAATATGGTCGAAAATGGTACAAAGAATTGGTAAACCAAGCAAAAACATATGATAAAAAATAAATCAGTTATTGCCATATTAAGTTTTGTGCTCTTAAGCATTTCCAGTCTTTTTTCTCAAACTCATGACTTTGGATTTGCCCGAAATGACAGTGTTAAATTTACAACTATCGACGGACAAACAATTGATCTGCCATGGCTTGGGGGAATAAATTCCTGTCAGTTTTTTGAAATGGATTTAGACCAAAATGGCATCAATGATTTAGTTATTTTTGATAAACACGGAGGACGAACTCTTCCATTTCTTAAATTTAACAGCTGTGGACTTCAGAAATTTGTTTTCGCTCCCCAATATCGAGAATCATTTCCACCGTTTGAAAGCTGGGTTCAGAGCCACGATTTTAACATGGACGGCAAAATGGATTTATACACATACACTACAGCAGGCATCCGAGTTTATAAAAACACTTCCGATGGCGAAAATCTAAATTTCACGTTGCATTCGCCACGCTTAACCTCCAATTATGGCAGCGGTGTTCCCATTAATCTGTTTTGCAACAGCGAAGATTATCCGGCCATCGCAGACATTGATAATGATGGCGATTTAGACATTCTAAACTTCTGGACTTTAGGAATGTACGTTGATTATCACAAAAGCACATCCATAGAAACACATGGTAATTTGGACAGTTTGGATTTTGAGCTAGAAACCCGCTGTTGGGGATATTTTTCGGAACACGAAAATTCAAATATTCTTTTTTTAGATGATGAGTGTAACAACAAAACACTGCCTTCAGAAAAGAGTTTTCGTCATACGGGTTCTACCTTATTGGCATACGATTTCTTTGGAAATGGGCTGAAAGATTTATTGGTGGGAGATGTTGATTATCCACAATTGATACTTCTGAAAAATGGAGGCACGCTTGATTCTGCCTATATGGTTTTGCAAGATACCCTTTTTCCAAACGCTACCAAACCAGTCAGGCTTTACTCTATGCCAGCTGCAAGCCTAATTGATATAAACTTTGATGGCCAAGTTGACCTTTTGGTTTCGCCTTTTGATCCTTCTTTGAATAAAGCGGAAAACAAAAAAAGCGTTTGGGCATATCTAAATACAGGCACCAATGAATTTCCTAATTTTAATTTTCACACCGATGCTTTTATTCAAAACCAAATGATTGATTTTGGAAGTGGTGCCTATCCTACTTTTTGCGACATCAATGGAGATGGATTGAGCGATATGATTGTCGGAAATTGGGGCGAATATGACTCTTCTGAGTACATTGGAACCATCCTGAAATCACATTATAGTTCTTCATTGTCCCTTATTCTAAATAATGGGACTCCAGATTTGCCCTTGTTTGAAGAAATTAATGATGACTTAGGAAACCTTCGACAATACAATTTGCTTGGACTTTTCCCAACAGCATATGACATTGATAATGACGGGGATATAGATATATTAGTCGGCCAAAGCGATGGAACTCTACTATTTCTTGAAAACACTGCTGGTGAAAATAATCCTCCAATATTTAACACACCCATATTTGACTATTCTTCTATTAATGTTGGTCATTATGCTGCACCACAGCTATTTGACCTTGATAAAGATGGAAAAGTCGACCTCTTAATTGGCAATAGAGCCGGCAAAATTGCTTTTTACAAAAACACAGGAACTCCCGAAATCCCTAATTTTAGTTTTGTGACCGATTTTTTGGGAGGAGTGGATGTTCGGGATTACAGTTTATCGTATTTCGGCTACTCCACGCCCCACTTTTTTCGGTACAACGACACCACATATTTACTTGTTGGAACAGAAAGAGGAAAAATTCATTACTACAAAAACATTGATGACAACTTAGAGGGTAATTTTACATTGATCGAAGAGGAGATGTTTTTTGTTCGCAATAGCATGCGCTTTCCTATCAACGAAGGAATAAGAACGGCTGTGGCCATTAAAGACTTAAACAACGACAATCTGCCGGAACTCATTGTCGGAAACTTTGCAGGAGGTTTAACCTACTTTTCAGGAATTCAAGCACCGCCAATAAACATTGACATTTCGGAAGCTGAATTAAACTCTCTTAAAATAAAACCAAATCCAGCACACCATTTTTTTCAAATTATAACGCCCGATCAAAACAAACTATCCAGCATCAAAATATACGATATAAGCGGACGTTTGATTGAAAATTATATCGTAAATATGAATAATAAATACGACATCTCTAAGCTTAAAACTGGTATTTACTATTGTGTAGTGCACTTGCAAAATGGTTTTTTAAAAACAATTAAACTCATCAAACAAGAATAAGAAGAAACCCTCACAACACGCAGCTAATCAAAATAGGTAAAACTGAAATGATAAAATGAAAGACAAGCATTAACTTTTATATGCTGAATTCAAGTTATCAATGTATCTTGCTGTTTTAACATTTTTTAAATTTTGCATTATATCACCAAAAAAAAATAGCTTAAAATAGCGAAAATTAACTTAATTATGAACATTCGTCTTTTCCACTGTAATTTGTGTAAAAAGGAGCATTATTAAAAGAAAAAATGACTCTCAATTTCTTTTGTTGTAACAAAATATTCATTCGCACGTAAAAGATTTATATTTATTACGATAAAAAAATTGTTTAGTTGATAATTTTAGTATATTTGGTGACAATTATTTTAACTTAATATTCGGGAATAACGATAATTATACAGCATAGATTATGAAATATTCTAACAAATGGATTCTTTACCTCTTGGTCTTTCTGATTACAATACCAACAATCAGTTTTTTTCAATCGTGTAAAAACCCTTCTTACAGAAACTATCGAAAAGTTGTTAAGAAAAAACGAATAAAAAACGCCAAGCGATACAAAGGAAAATATCAGCGTAAGCTCCGTAAGAGTACAGTTCCCATTCATAATAAGTACATCCTTAAAAACAAAAGACGAACACATCTACACTATTAATGCAGTATGCTTTTTAAAACACGAATCGATTTTAGACCATGAAAATGGCTAAGATGATAAATGTAAAATCTTAATATGTCATCTAAAAAAACACTTCTCTCTTTTAAGGAAAAGGTATAATCTAAATAATCCTGAAGTGGAGTTGATAAGTATTTATGCAGTTGGAAACTACTTTGGTCATTAAAAAAATAATTATCTTCTCCATAAATAGGATAAAAAGAGGCCGTTAATATATTAAAATATGGTTTTTGAGAACTATAGTCGTTTTGAGGAATTATGCCCAAATATTTTGTAAAATGACTTAAAAACCGCAAATGAAAATCAGAATATTTTTTATCCATTTTGTCGAAAAACAACAAGCTATTTTCAACAAAATAATACAATTGTGGGTCTGCATCAGGCGACTGGATTGTGCGATGTATAAATTCGGCCAAAAAAAGAGCAATTGTTTTTTTATTAAAGTCTTCGGAAATACTTTGATAATGGTACCAAACATCGAGCTCTCTGACGGTTAACAAATCAGACTTAGAACTTTTCCAAGCGGTAATTTCGAGCAGATTAAGCAGCTCAAGACTGGATATTCTATTTTTAGATTTTTTTGAATAAACCCCTTTCACCAAAAAGGATTGTTTTCCTGCATCATGCGTTAACACATTAATTATCATACTCGTATCCGAAAACCGACACTTATGCAGAAGAATTCCTTTTGTTTTTATTAGCATTTTTTAATGAATAAACATTAATTTCCCTACTATCTTTTCGACTCCTTCGGCATCGGAAGCGAGGATTAAATAAATTCCGGTTTGTACTTTTTCGCCTGCAAAGTTTTTGCCATTCCACAAAGCCTGACCTCCTTTTGCAATAGTCTGATAAACCAAACGACCATTTATATCCGAAATTTTTACGTTTGCGTTTCTGGTTAATCCATTGATGGCAATATATCCATCATAATTTTCTCGGACTGGATTTGGGAAAATAGTTACATCATCAGCAATTATTTCGCCTCCCATGGTGGCATATCCGCGATATGAAACAATTCCCTTATCGGTGGCAATAAAGACCTCTCCGGTCTTATTATCGATGGCAACGTCGATAATTGCGTTTGACAGCAGAGGGCTGTTGGATTCAGTAAAACGAAAAATTTCACGAGTTCCATCGGGCGACATAACAAAAAGTCCTGCTTTGGAAGTTCCAATCCACTTTTGATTTGCACCATCCACGACAATACAACTCACATTTTCAAATTCCAACAGATTTTGAACATACCCATCTTGCTCGATTAAAATGTTTTTAGGAGTCGGAGCATTATTTTCGAAAATATTTTCAGGATTGTAAAACACTTTTATTCCTTTGTCGGTTCCAATCCAAATACTACGGTCTAAATCCTGTGCAATGCAGTTAATTTGGTTGGTGGAAACATCTGTTCCTAAGTTAATATTCAAAGATTTTTTCCGATCGTCTGAAGGAATATCCAAAGTGCCATTATCATCAAAAACAATCAATCCATTTGATCGTGGCAAAATAATCCATTTGTAAGAACTGGAGTCAATAAATATGCGAGACACATTTGTGCCTACAGCATACGGAGCCAAACTATAAGTGTACCAGTTATTTTGTGGTGTTTTTACCGTTAATATTTTTCCTGTATTAGAATTGGAAGCCCATAAGTTTCCATGCTTGTCCATGCATAAACCGCCTATAAAATTACCATTATAAACCTCTGGAATGGGTGTATTTGTTGAGTTGTAAACCTCAACCAACTGTCCATTTTGAAATTCTAAAATTCCTTTCCCCCAACTTGCTGCAAAAACCTGATTTTTATTTAAAGGATTCGATACGCAAACCAAAATATCATAAATAGTATCTAAAATAGGATTGCTATTAGTATGGACAATAGACCACATATTATCTTCAAAAAAACTCCAGTCTGACCTGTCATAAGTGCTTCCCCAAGCAGCCGTAACGCCACCTTGAGCAACCAACAATTTCCCATCAGAAATGCTTAATTGAAAAACTCGGTCAGAAATAGGACCGTTTAGACGATAAATTTCAGAAGCCCAAAAATTACTTCTACTATTTTTCACTAGGCCATAATTATTGTCTGCAATCCAACGATCTCCATCTTTATCTATAATGGCATAGTTTGCGAAAATAGATTCTGGATTATAGGTCCATAAATGTGTGATGTTTTGAAACGAAGTATCGTACTCATTTATTTCATAATTACCACAGATCAGAAGAATTTCGCCTTTTGCAAAGAGGCTCTTTTTTTGCGTATTCCCTGCAAAATGTGCATATTCCCATATATCATCTCGAAGCATAAAGATGGAATCAGCTCCTTCATAGATAAACGGTTTATTGACCAATAATTGATTTTTAAAACCAATAACCATATTTAGCTTTGTTCCGAAATCAAAAACCCGATCATCGATCTGCCAAAAATTATAATTTGCCAAATTTGGATTTGAGGCATCGGCAAAATAGAGTCCCAACTCAGTAGCGGCATAAATTTGATGGTTAAAAAACGCAATATCAAATACTTCTAAGTGATTTCCCAGAGGACCAATCAACCAAGTGTCGTTAATTTCCTTGCGTTTAATATCAAGCACAATGATTCCAAAACCGCATGATAAATATGCAAATTCATCTTTAATTTCAATATTATTTATTGTTTTTTTGCCAGGAATAATTTTTCGCTTAATATCGGGAATATTAAAAACCACATCATTATTTAAAAGATCAACATTGGTATTTTGGTAAGCGATAACCAATGATTTATAAGTTTCTGAATAGGCAATAGCCGAAATTCCAACATCCGAAAGTCCTTTAATTTTGGATAGGCGATGCATGCTATTTTCTGCTTTTTCAACATAATAGATTGTTTGAGGTGTTGCGGCATATACCCTACTGCCAGCAT
>JAQUGA010000066.1 GCA_028684405.1 Bacteroidales bacterium
ATCTTTGGATGGGGAAGAGTTGTTTCATTTCTCTGTTAAATAGCGCTTGGCAGTAATATTGAAAAAAAACTGCCCACTTCCAAATATTGTATTTTTTAAGAATTGTCAATTATTTCTCATAATTCTTTGGTACTTTTGTGAAAAAGAGAAAATATCTTATGAAAACAATTCTAGAAAATGATGCAGACTTCTTTTGCGATATCCAATCTCCCTGTTTTCAAGTTCTTAGCCATGAGGAGTTGGAGTTGATAAAAACTTCAAAAACTCAAGTCGTTTTCAGAAAAGGAGATAATCTAACCAAGCAAGGAGCATTTATTGGGTATGTTCTTTTTTTGGTAAAGGGTTTGGTAAAACAATACATTGAGGGTCCCAGCGGAAAGTCGTTTAACTTGCGTTTGCTGAGTCCAGGGCATTTTATCGGACTTTCTTCCATGTACACGCAAAATGTCTATCAGTACTCTTCTGTAGCCATCAATGAAGCCCAAGCAATACTCATCGACAGCAAAACCATTATCGAAATCTCTCAACACAATCCTCTGTTTTCGTACGCAATTTCTAAACGATTTCATTTGCAAAATGAAACCTTTTATGAAATTATGCGAAAAACAATGTTCAAACAGATGCACGGACGCCTGGCTGATACCTTATTGTATCTTAGTTCCGACGCATTTGCTTCGGAAGATATTTTCCCCTTGCTTACTCGAAAAGATGTTGCAGAATTTGCTGGTATGTCGACAGAGAGTACGGTGAAAATTCTAAAATCTTTTGAAAGTGATGGTGTTATTCAATTAAAAGAGAAGCAAATCATTATCAAAAATAAAAATAAACTATTGGAAATTAGTGATTTAGGCTAAATTTTGTTTCTAAATATTATCTTGCTTTAGAGCGTAATTGCTTAATCTCGAACGGTTTTAAATATTCAAAAACGGAATGACCATTTGATCATTCCGTTTTTTTATATGAAAATTATACAAATGCGTATTTATAACGTTTTATTTTCGAAGTAGGAGTTTTGTCAAACTCAGCTTTAATATGAATCACATACGCAATTTTGGAAGATTTAGAAACTCGGCTGTTTACATATTCAACCAATTCTGATTTCAATTTTTCGACTCTTGTATCCAATTCGTCTTTTATTTCATCAACGCGGTTTGATACATTCTCTTTTAGCTGTTCATATTGTTTTTCCATTTCATCAATATTGAAATTAACCAAAGCCACTAATTTCCCTTTTTTCTCAACGACAATGGATTCTAAAACTCCTTTAAATGAATTAATGACGCTTTCGATGTCTTCAGGATAAATATTTTCTCCATTGGAACTAATGATCACATTTTTTAATCTGCTTTTAATAAAAAGTATATTTTTCTTATCTATAAAGCCAATGTCACCAGTTTTAAACCAACCATCTTCGGTAAGGACTTCTTTTGTCAGTTCAGGCTCTTTGTAGTATCCTTTCATGACATTGTCTCCTTTTGCCCAAATTTCACCTTCACCTGTACGTGGGTCAGGATTGTTTATTTTTAATGTAACTCCTTCCACTGCAGGTCCTGTTGATTGTAAACGAACCATGGAAGGATTCGCTCCAGCAAGCAAGGGAGCAGTTTCTGTTAGTCCGTATCCAATGGCATAAGGAAATCCGCCTTCCAATAGAAAGCGCTCAACAGTTTTGTCTAATTTGGCTCCACCAATTCCGAAAAATCGAATTCTTCCTCCAAAAGTTTCCATCAATTGGGCACAGGCTTTTTTATGCATCACTTTACGCATAAAAGGAATGGAATATAGTGTTCTCAGTAGAGGTGTTTTTGTTAATTCAGGATATATTTTACTGTTGAAAATCTTTTCAATAATGAGAGGTACAGTAAGCATAATTGAAGGGCGAACCTGTTTCAATGCAGGAAGTAGAACAGATGCTGTAGGAGGTTTTCTTAAGAAATAAATGGATGCTCCCCGCATGATGGAATACAAGAAGCATAAGCTGGCTTCCAAAACATGCGATAATGGCAGTACTGACAAATATACATCATAACTGTGAACCGGTTGCAAAATAAATAACTGCTTTAATTGAGAAATCAAGTTTTTATGCGTTAGCATAACTCCTTTTGATTTACCCGTAGTTCCAGATGTGTATATGATGACTGCAATATCATCGGGCTTGCTGAAATACATTTTAAGCTGTTTTTCAACTGGAGCATTGTCGGCTTTGTAAACTTCTAAAGTATCAACATCTACAACCAAAGGATATTTTTGTAAGACATCCTTGTGTTTCTCGAAAAAACGTTGTGATACAAATATAGCTTTCGTTTCCGAATGCTCTAGAATGTTGTCTATTTCATGCTCTGAAAATTCATTCAATAAAGGAACAACAATGGCTCCTAGGTAAATAGCAGAATAATAACCCATACACCATTGTGGTGAATTGGGCGACAACAATGCCACTTTGTCTTCCTTTTGAATTCCGTATGAAGCCAATAAAGCGGCATAACTTGCTACTTTATTATGATACTCTTGATATGTAATTGCTTTTTTACCAGCAAATCCATAGGAGTCTTTGGTAGCATAATTTTTTAAATTATGTTGCAACATTTGTTGCAGGTTTGTGAACTTATGTTCCATGTTTGATATTATAACAACAAAATTAAATGTCTGCAAAAATAACTCAAATAACTCATATCCCATACTTTTTAGCACCTGAGCCTTCTTTAATTATACGGTTTTTGTTTATTACTTGATGCAGGGATTTGATTTATAGTTGTTTAAGTCAATCTTTAAAAAACTCCTAAATATTGTTTGGAAAAACAATATTTAAGAGTTTTCAAATATAATAAGCTTGGTTAGCGATTTGCAATAGTGTGAAATAACTTCGCAATAATGTAATTATGCAATGGCGTATTTATATCTTTTTATTTTTTGAGTAGGGGTTTTGTCAAACTCGCTTTTAACTTCAATCACGTAGGATATTCGAGAAGATGAAGAAACTCTACTGTTTACATATTTAATTAGTTCGCTTTTCAAAAATTCAATCTTTTCGTCAATATCCATTTTGAGCATGTCTACTTTTGCAGTGAATTGTTCTTTAAATAGTTCGTAATGTTTCTCTACTTCTTCCATATTAAAGTTGACCATGGCTATAAGTTTGCCTTTTTTCTCAACCACAATAGATTCCATGACTCCTTTGAAAGAGTTGATAACACTCTCAATATCTTCTGGATAGATGTTTTCGCCGTTGGATCCGATAATGACATTTTTTAAACGACCTCTAATGTACAATCTATTTTCTTTATCCATAAAAGCAATATCGCCAGTTTTAAACCAACCATCATCGGTCAAAACTTCTTTGGTCAATTCCGGTTCTTTATAATATCCCAGCATCACATTGTTGCCTTTTGCCCAAATTTCGCCTTCTCCTGTTCGCGAATCAGGATTGTGGATTTTTAGTTGTACACCTTCAATGGCAGGGCCTGTGGATTGTAGATGAACCATGCTAGGGCTTAAGCCAGCAAGAAGAGGAGACGTTTCGGTCAGTCCATATCCAATAGAATATGGGAATTTCCCTTCCAGTAAAAAACGTTCTACTTCTCTATCTAGTTTTGTTCCTCCAATTCCGTAAAAGCGAAGTCGACCACCAAAAGTTTCATAAAGAGCTTTTGCTGCTTTTTTGTGCATTACTTTTCGCATCAATGGAATGGAATAAAGGATTTTATAAAGTCTCGATTTCGTTAATTCTGGATATATTTTATTTCTAAAAATCTTTTCCATAATCATTGGAACCGTGAGCATCATCGTGGGTCTTACGAGTTTTAAGGCAGGTAATAATACGGCAGCCGTGGGAGCTTTTTCGAGATAATAAGTAGAAGAGCCGCTCATCATTGAGGTTAATAAGCCCAAACTGCATTCATAGGTATGTGATAATGGCAAAACGGATAGCCACGTGTCAGTAGGCAGAACGGGTTGTAGAGTTGCCACCATTTTAATCTGTTCGCACAAATTGTGATGAGACAACATGACCCCTTTTGATTTTCCGGTAGTTCCGGATGTATAGATGATGGCGGCTAAATCATCTTTTGATATCTCTATTGTTTCGTCTGAATTGAAAGCAATATCTTCTAAGCGTGTAGAAACGACAGAAGAGTCCATTATATTAATTATTAAATCTAATTTCTCGAGAACGGGTCTGTATTTGTCCAACATTTTTTGATGAACAAAAATCCCTTTGGCTTCACAATGCTCAAGAATATTATCAATTTCGTAGGATGAAAAATCGTTCATCAATGGAATTACAACAGCTCCAATTGATACAATTGAAAAATATGCGATTCCCCATTGTGGCGAATTGGGAGCCAATATAGCAACTTTGTCACCGTATTTTATGCCCTTTTGTCTTAATACTTTAGAATATTGTTCGACCGCACTTCCAAATTCGCTGAATGTTAGTGCTTTAGATCCAACAAAGCCAAAAGAATCATGACTTGAATAAGCTTGAACACCATATTGCAACAGCTGTTGCAGGTTTGAAAAATCTTTTTTCATATTCGTCGCTATGTTATGTATAAAATAGAATGCAAATTTACGACAATTTTTGTAAGTGAGCTTGTTTTTGAAAGTTTATTTGATTGATCTTGTTTTGAAGCCTATCTATTGGATTTCGATTTAGTTACGATAAATAAATTTGAATTTTCTCAGGAGGATAGCAATTCTGTCAAAATTGATTTGTTAAAACGGGGAATCGCTCATCTTTATTATGATGGCTGAATTTTTCCTAACTTTGTTCTAAAATATTTATTTATGAAAATTGTAATAGCAGAGCCTATTGGTATTAGTCCTTCGGTCTTGAGAGAATTTCGGAAAAATTTAGAAAATTCAGGACATGAACTCATTGCATTTGAGGTCCGTCCCGAAAATGATTTAGAACTTTTAAATCGTCTCCGCAGTGCCGAAATTGTGGTTGTTTCGAATCTTTCAATTTCTGGAGAAATAATTCAGCAATGTGAAAAGCTGAAACTTATTGCCGTTGCTTTTACGGGCATCGATCATATTGATGTGGAAACGTGTAAAAAGCAGAAAATTCAAATATGCAATGCTGCTGGTTATTCTACAGTGGCTGTTTCAGAACTAACAATAGGACTGATTATGGATGCTTTGAGAAAAATAACGGAATTGCATTACGAAACTATAAATGGGGGAACACGGAAACAGTTTTTGGGCACCGAGCTTTCGGGAAAAACGGTGGGAATTGTTGGCACTGGCGACATTGGAGGAAAAGTAGCGGAAATTCTTACTGCATTTGGCTGCAAAGTGTTGGCCTACAGCAGAACGCATAAAGCCAAGCTGATAAAAATAGGAGTAAAATATGTTGATTTAGATCTTTTGTTGAACGAATCTGATATTGTCACCATTCACGTTCCACATATTCCAGAAACCAATTTAATGTTTAACAAAGAGAGCTTTTCTAAAATGAAAACAGCTTCTTACTTTATTAATACGGCTCGTGGAAAAGTGGTCGATAGTTATGCTTTAGCCGATGCTTTAAAAAGCGGAAAACTTTCGGGTGCCGCCGTGGATGTGTATGAATATGAGCCACCAATCCAAAAAGACCATCCTCTTCTGTCTGCTCCCAATATCGTTTTAACGCCGCACATTGCTTTTGCTACAAAAGAGGCCATCGAGAAAAGAAGCAAAATCGTAATCAATAATATTTTGACCTGGCTGGATGGAAATCCCGAAAATATCTGTTTGTAAAATAAATATTGAACGTTTTATTCCAGAAAAAAATCTTCGTGAAAATTCACTAAATATACTTTTTGAGTGGCTCGCGTAACCGCCGTATAGAGCCATCTTAAGTAATCAATATTGATTCTCTCTTTGGTCAAATAGCCTTGATCGACAAAAACGACATCCCACTGTCCGCCTTGGGTTTTGTGGCAGGTGTATGCATACGCAAATTTTACTTGCAATGCTTGCAGCCAAGGGTCGTTACGGATTCCCAAAGGACTGGATTGATATCCCCCATGCAGCATATGATCATTGACCACTTCGTTGTAAAGTCGTTTTGATTCTTCAATCCCCAATGATGGTCCTTCAGAATGAATAGAATCCAAGTTTATCCGTGCATCAAAAACCAAACTTTTATCGTCCATGGGGATTTCAAATTCACAATCGGCAAAGCGTGATCCATAGAGTTCGTAAAACTTGATAATACGATTGATTTTTAGAATGTCTCCATTGGCCAAAAAGCCTATTCCCGAACCAGAAGGAAGCCAAAAATAGTTATTTCGGGTAATCATTAAATAATCTCCAGCATTTATTTCGTCTTCTCTATACAACACTCGATTTCGTATTTCAGCATTGATCAAATTGGCTCTTTTGTTCGAGGTTGTGATAAATGCAATATCGCTTTCGCTCATGCTGTTGTAAACATTGTTCATCACATCTTCCAAATCAAGTCCGCTGATTCTTTCAATGTCAGTAAAAGATGAAACTTTGAAGAGTTTTCCTGTAATGTTATCTTTGTCAATCTGTTTTCGAATGTAGGTTGCATTTGCCAAAATACCCGATTCCATTTGTTGGCGAACCACTTGTGTCAATACCATCGACGAAATGTCGATAGCGTAGGTCGAATTTAAATATTCTTTGTTCAAAGCCGGACTTAAACTGGTTCCAACCGGGGGCAATTGGGCGGGATCGCCTACAAACAAAATCTTGCATTGATAACCATTAAGAACATATTGAATCAAATCATCCAAGAGTCGTCTTCTGCCAAACACATTGTTGCTCGTTTGGTTTGAATCAGCAGGAATCATGGATGCTTCATCGATAATAAAAAGAGTATTTTTATGATTGTTCTCATCCAAAACAATGGATGGGGAACTGTCGGTATTTAAATCAAATTGATAAATTTTCTTATGAATAGTGATGGCTTTTCGTTGTGTGTACGAAGCCAAAACTTTTGCTGCTCTTCCGGTGGGTGCCAGCAGTACACTTCGTTTTTTGTATCTGGGCAATGATTTTACCAATGCACTAATCACACTGGTTTTTCCGGTTCCAGCATAACCGCTCAAAATAAAAATCCCCGGTTTTTCAAAATCCAACAAAAAAGGGTCTATCGCTTCGAAAAATTCAATTTGATTTTTGGTTGCTTCGTATGAGAAATTGTCAAGAAAAATGGAAAGACGATTGTTGTTCATAGCTTAGAATGGATATCCGATAGCAAAGTTCATCATAACATCTTTAAAAGAAAGATCATTTGTTCTCCAGCGTTCTCCAATATCTTTTCCTGGATTGTATAATTTTAAAGCACCATCAAAACGGACAATGATCAATGAAAAATCCAAACGTATTCCCAATCCAGCATCCAGTGCTACTTCTTTGTAAAAACGATTCAATTCAAAGTTGCCATTGGGAATGGTGAGGTTTTCGCGCATCAACCATACATTTCCGGCATCGGCAAAAAGAGCTCCTTTAAAAAAGGACCAAATAGGGAAACGCAATTCGGCATTCATTTCGAGTTTTAAATCGCCTGTTTGTTCAAAATTTGTGACCGATTGATAGGAGCCCGGTCCTAAAGTTCGCATTCTCCATCCGCGCATGCCGTTGGCTCCTCCTAAGAAAAAACTCTTTTCAAAAGGAATAGACCACGAATTTATTAGTGGAATTCCAATTCCAAAACTGCTTCGCATGGCCAAGATTGTTTGTTCGCTAAAACGATAATAATGACGTAAATCAACATCGGTAGAGATGTAATTTGCGTACGGAATTCCAAATAATAGATATTGGTTATTTTCGTTTTTTGGACTTTTTGCAATTGCATTATAAGCACTTAGTGAATTGCCCACCGATTCGAAATTAAGTCGGGCATACGAATACGTTTTTCGTTCACTTTGATGTTGATTGGAATAGATAAAACTGTATTTTAGGGCAAATACCAAGTGGTCGGAATATTGCTCTTTTACTCTGCGGTTAAATTGGTTTAAGATGGCCAAAAAGCTCGAATCTGGATTGATTTTTACAGAGTTTATGTCAATGGGAAATATTTGATGCCTGATTTCTCTAGATTGTCGCCATTCGTACCCAAATGAAAAGTTTCCAACAAAGCGATTGTAGTCGGGACGTTGTTGATAATTAGCAGCTACTCGCAATAGTGTTTTGGGGCGGTATTGTTTTTTGCTCAACAAGGTTCGAATGGGAAAAACAAAAGCTGGTATTTCTAAAGTAACACTCGAACTTAATTCTAAAGTGTTAAAAATAAATAGTTTTTTTTGATCATTCAACTCTTCACTAATCAAGCGTTGAGCTTCAAAACCGCCCCCCATTCTAAAGCTTAATATTTGAGCTCTTTTGAAGGCATTTCTGTTAAATAAGTAAAAATCGAGTCCAGAGCCCGGATTGCCTCCCGAATTGGTAAACTTGGTTTCTATTCCGTACTCATACTGTCTGATGGGATTGAGATGGATATTGCAGTCCAGAAAATTTCCATCCGCAGAATTTGTACTGTCTGTTGATTCCTGAAATGAGATATTGATATACTGAAAATTTCGCAAATCATTTAATCGATTAAAGGTCATATTCGATTGCCTCAAACTGTATTTTTCGGTAGGTTTAATGACTACAGCTTGTCCCAATACGCTGGGGCGGTAATTAAGTTTATCGGAATAATAAATGTAATAAGGATAGGAAATAGTATCTCCATATTCGCGATGCAAAAATTGATATATTTTCTGATCTTGTGCTTGAGCCTTTAAGGGATTATACTCAGGAAACATGGAAACTTTTCCAATTCGATACTGTTTGTGACGCAATTCAACGCTGTCTTTTGCATCGTATAAATTGCTTATATTAACAATGGCATTAAATTCATTTGAATGAAAATTGGTGTCCACCATAAAAGAGACATACTCTCGGGGAAAATTATAATATCCAGAATTACGAAGTAAATTTACGATTCTGTCGCGCTCTTGTCCCAAAAGCGAAGTGCTGTAGATGGATCCTCTCTTTACTAAACTGGATGCAGAATCGGAAGAAACAATTCTTAAAATAGTGGTATCGGATATTGAAAAATCTTTTGATTTAAGGCGATATGGTTCGCCCGTTTGAATGTCGTAATTGACAACGGCTTTTTTCTTGGCCGTATCAATAGAAACATCAACCTGAGCATTAAAATAACCGTTATTATCCATAAACATCTTCATCTGGGACGCCGAATAGAATGTAAAATTGGTGTCTAGTAGAACTGGGGCTTCGCCAAAATTACGCTTCATAAAACTCTTAAATTTCCTGGGTTTACCTCCGTCAAACATTGAGTATATTCGGACTTTTATTTTTACCATGTCGAAAAATTTCCGATTGGTAGCTGGTTTAGCCAAAGTGTATAAGTCGTATGGATCAACAACGGGCTTGTCGAGTTTAATTTTGTTTTTCTGTAAATAATAGCTTTGCTCTGGGATATGGCGAGTTGGACTGCATGCATTAAAAACAAATAGCAAAAATAGCAAACGAAAAACGATTGAAATTCTAAACTTGCTTTTTATTTGTTTTTGTTCCATATTATCTCATGTCAATTATTTCGATGTCCTTGTGTTTTGCAGGGTCAAAGATAAAAATGGCATCTTCTATAGCTTGGTTTGGAACAAATGAAGTGATTGAATATGTGTAGATTTCACCTGATTTTTCGATGATGGACAATTGCATTAATTGCTGTTTTAGTTTGTCAATTTCAACTCTAATGCGACTGTATGATTGTGCTTTTAGGGGAAACAAATCAATTACCTGAACGATTCTGCCAGCCACCGTAGTTTCTCGAATCATTCGAGGTTTGAATTTTGTTTTATAATCGTCTAAAATAAACGCTGGATTAATGGTCTCTTCTTCGGTATTTGCATTGTTTATGCTAACTTCGTTTACTTCCTGAGAGTGCGTCCAGGTTGTTTTTCCATCGCAATATAAAACTTGATCGTTGAATGTATAACGATATTTGTCGCCTTTTACCCAAACAGAGCCTTTAACCGTGTTTTGAACTACTTTGTCTTTTTCTTGTTTAAAAATAAAATTGATTTTAATGGTTTTGTAAGATTTTGTTTTCTTGGAAACTTTGTCTAAAATTTCGGCAGAACTATCGTTTAATTGAGCCCAGCTTGATATTGGATTTAGAAGCATGAGAAAACAAAATAAGAGGAACGATTTTTTTGCAATTATGAGCGTTGTTGTTTTCATGGTGTTTTTATTTATCGTTAATTGCAATTGCTATACCAAATTATTATCTTTTAAAAACTCATTTAATTCCATTTCTGTTTTAATTTTCACTTCGCGTGCTTTGCTGCCTTCAAAAGGGCCAACAATACCGAGAGCTTCCATTTGGTCAATAATGCGGCCAGCCCTGTTGTAACCCAGTCTAAGTTTTCGTTGCAAAAGCGAAGTTGAGCCCTGTTGTGTTTGTACCAACATTCTGGCAGCTTCAACAAAAAGGGAGTCTCTGTCGTCTGGATCAAATTCGGAGATGCTATCTGTTTCTTCGTCGGGCACTTCTGGCAATAATAGAGCACTGCTAAAGGCACGTTGCGAGCCGATAAATTCGGTTATATTATCGATTTCCGGAGTGTCCACAAAAGCACATTGCAAGCGGATTAAATCGTTTCCGGTGGAAAGCAGCATGTCGCCGCGTCCAATTAACTGTTCGGCACCACTGCTGTCCAAAATTGTTCTGGAGTCGATTTTCGACGTTACTCTAAATGCAATTCGTGCAGGGAAGTTGGCTTTAATGGTACCCGTAATAATGTTTACCGAAGGACGTTGAGTGGCAATGATTAAGTGAATGCCAATGGCTCGAGCCAGCTGAGCCAAGCGGGCAATGGGCATTTCCACTTCTTTTCCGGCCGTCATAATTAAATCGGCAAACTCATCCACAATGAGTACAATGTAGGGCAAATATCGGTGACCGTTTTCGGGGTTTAATTTGCGATTGATAAATTTGTAATTGTACTCTTTGATATTTCTACATTGAGCGTCTTTCAGCAAGTCATAGCGATTGTCCATTTCGATACACAAAGAGTTGACGGTGCGAACTACTTTTTTAGTATCCGTAATAATTGCCTCTTCAGAATCAGGAAGTTTTGCTAAATAGTGACGTTCTATTTTTGAAAAAAGAGTAAGTTCAACTTTTTTAGGGTCAACCATCACAAATTTTAATTCTGCCGGATGTTTTTTATAGAGCAAAGAAGCAATAATTGCATTCAAGCCCACCGATTTTCCTTGTCCGGTAGCACCAGCCATGAGGAGGTGAGGCATTTTCGCTAAGTCATAAACAAAAGTTTCGTTGGAAATGGTTTTTCCAAGTCCGATGGGCAAATCAAATTTTGAGTTAACAAATTTCTCAGAAGACAAAATAGAGCGCATGGGCACAATTTCGGGTTTTGAGTTGGGAACTTCAATTCCAATGGTGCCTTTGCCCGGAATAGGAGCGATAATCCGAATTCCAAGAGCGGCCAAACTGAG
>JAQUGA010000067.1 GCA_028684405.1 Bacteroidales bacterium
GCGATGGTGATTTTGAATAATCTAAAGGGAAAATTGAAGCGATGGGAATCGCCTAAAACATCATTTTTTACGGCGAATTATAAGCGGAAGAGATTGCTCCTGTTCTTAGAGAAGCTTATTTTTTTGTTTTAAGCAGTAATTTCGAAAATCTACCATGTGTTTTGATTGAGTCTGTTGCCTGCGGAGTGCCAGCCATTTCGACAAATGTTGGCGGTGTGGACGAAATTATCAATGAAACAAATGGAATTCTTGTAGAGCCTCGCAATAAAGACCAAATGGTTGACGCCATGATAAAAATGATTAACTCACATCATTTATACGATAAAACCGAAATGCATAAATCAGCTGTTTCGCTGTATAGCTACGAAGCCATTGGCAAGCAACTCTCTGAAATATATTCGGATGTAATTCAAAAAACGCTTTCATGATTCGAAAAATATTTAGCACTTTTACCATACGATTTGCTTCAGCTTTACTAAACCTGTTGATTGCTATCATTATCTCTCAATATTTGGGAGCCAGTGGTAAAGGCGAACAAGGAATCATTTTAGCCACCATTGCCATCATTATTTTATTCGATAATATTGTGGGAGGAGCATCGGTGGTTTATCTAACTCCCCGATTGAAATTTCTAAACATCATAAAAGCCTCCTATCTATGGGCTCTATTTGTCAGCATAACGACGTTTACAATACTTTATTTTACAAATTTTGTAGCATCAAATCATGTTTTTCCAATTGCAAGCTTGAGTTTTCTATGCTCTTTGACATCTATAAACTCTTCAATATTAATTGGAAAAGAAGAGATAAACAAAAGCAATGCATTAAATTTCATCATTCCCTTTATTACTATTTGTGTCTTGTTTATTTCATTCACATTTGATATTAGTAAAAGTGTAAATACTTATATTTCAGCTTTATATATTGCTTATGGTGGAAGTTTTATCCTAAGTTTCTTTTTTCTAAAAAAAGAATTTCTCAATCGAAACAATACTCATTTAACCGAATCTTTTTCAAAAGCACTAAGCATGCTATTTAAGTATGGTGCTCAAAACCAAATGAGTCATATTTTTCAACTTTTAAGTTTCCGTCTGAGTTATTATATTTTAGAATATTATTGGGACAAAGCACATGTTGGTGTCTACTCAAACGGTGTTTCAATTATAGAATCGGTGTGGATGATTTCGAGCAGTATCACTTTATATCAATATTCTCGAATTGTGAACACCAGCGACAATAAATATGCCGTTGGTTTAACGGAAATGCTTACAAAATATGGTATTTTAATTGCATTTATTGCAATATTACCCATCGTTATGTTGCCATCCTGTGTATATACTTGGATTTTTGGTTCCGAATTTTCGCAGCTCAACAAATTAATCATTTTGTTGGCTCCAGGTGTTTGGATTTTTAATTACGCCTTAATCATTGGACATTATTTTTCGGGCATTGGGAAGTACTACATAAATACCATTGCATCGGCCGTTGGTTTGCTTGTTACCGTTCCTTTGCTTCTTTTGCTGGTTCCACACTATCATATTTATGGAGCGGCTGCAGTAGCTTCTATTTCGTACTTTTGCACTTCCGTAGTGGTTTTGATTTATTTTAAAAAGCACGGAGGAAAAGCAATTCTTATTCCGGGAATTCATGAATTTAAGACCATTCAGAAACAGATCCTTAAAATCTTAAAAAAAACCTCAAATGAACAAAGCTAAAAAAGCCATAAAAGCCATTTTTGAAATTATGAAACACCCCTATTTATTAAATACAATAATTGAGGACGAAAGTTTTAAAAAGAGACAATTTGAAAAAGAATTTCCCCATATTTCTCATTTCAAAGAGATTCCATTCGAGTATTTTTTACAAGAAGAAGAAATTACAATTCAGCCTTTCGCCTTTTTAGGCGGTTCATCGCTGGCTACCGATTTGGGGCTATTACAACTGCTTTGCAAGCAAAATTCTGTTGAGAACTACCTTGAAATTGGTACATGGCGAGGTGAAAGTATTGCCAATGTAGCCCCTTTTATATCAAAAGGATATACTCTAAATTTGTCTGATGAGGAATTATCAAAACTGGGATTAGAAAGTGATTACATAAAGATGCATCGTTTTTTTTCAAAACCAATTAAAAATGTGACTCATTTGTATGGTCATTCGCAAAAGTTTGATTTTGAATCGCTTCACACAAAATTTGATTTGATATTTATTGATGGTGATCACCACACCGAAGCCGTTTATAAAGATACCATTCGTTTGTTTGATTTTCGTCAAAACAACAAATCAATAATTGTATGGCATGATGCCAAGTCTGACCCAGAAACTCCTCGTTATGAAGTTTTACTAGGGATTTATAGAGCTATCCCAAAACATTTACACGAACACATCTATTTGGTTGGGAATTCGCTGTGTGCAGTCTATTTGACCAACAAACCAAACTGGGTAAAAGCAAAAATAAACAAAACTCCCAAAAAGTATTTTGAAGTGTGCATTAAACAAAAAAGCCTTGAAAATTAGATGGATTCGGTTTTGTTTTTCATCATGTTGTAGAGCAAATTTCGGGCTCTAAACAGTTGAGCTTTAACGGTTCCCAAAGGCAAATTAAGCTCTTCGGCAATTTCTTCGTACGAATACTCTTTAAAATAGCGAAGTTCCACCAAAGTTTTATAATGAGGTTTAAGTCGTTCAACAATAGAGCGCATCATTACTCCCTTTTGTTTTTCAATAAAAGTTTCTTCAGGTCCCATATCAGAGCTCGTAATTTCGAGGGAATAATTATCGTCTGAATTCTCATATGGTGAATCAATAGAGATAAAATGATTTCTTTTTTTGCGTAAAAAATCAATGCAATTATTGGATGCAATTTTAAATAGCCAAGTGCTAAAAGCATAATTGGGCGTGTATTGCCGAATCCTTTTAAAAGCTTTGCCAAAAGCTTCAATCGTCAGGTCTTCCGCGTCGTAGGGACTATTAGTCATCTTAAGCATCATAAAATAGAGTGAATCGCGGTAATTATCCATCAGTTCTGCATAGGCTTTTTGGTCATGATTTAGAACTGCTCTTTGAATTAGTTCATAATCACGCTGTGCTTTCTCGGTTAATGTTGCTTTTACTTCCATTGATTTTTTTTAATAATTACATTTGAAAAAGCCCAAATTGGGTTGAAAAAAGCAAAAAACAGATCTAAAAAAGGAACCCAGAACAGAATGCCTCTTTCTTCCAATTTGCTTAATGTTTTTCTATATATTAACAGTTGACTCACTAATCTTATTATAAAAACCATAGATAATATTAATATCCAAAAGTAATCATTTTTAAACAAATAGATCGACCATGCGAAAAAAATGTAAAAGAATAAGCTCGATGAAGCATAGAAGCCAGTGTATATTTTGCTCCCAAAACGATATTTTTTTCCCGTTGCTAGATGACGTTTCTTTTGGCGAAACCACGAAACAAATGATTGTGGCGGAATGGAAACAGTATGAGCATCAAGACTTAGTGCAATACTCGTGTTTTTACCCTTTGCGTGCATGTTGACAAATAAATCATCATCGCCAAAAGGAATCATATACTGCGAAGTCATTCCTTTGTTTCGAATGAAAATATCTTTTGTATAGGATAAGTTTCGCCCTACTCCCATGTATGGAATCTTCATTAAAGCGGCCGAAAAATATTGCAAAGCGGTATGAACGGTGTCAAACCTGACCAATAAATTCAAAAAACCTTTGCGTTTTTCATAGCGTCCGTAGCCCAACGAAAATTCAATATTTGGATTTTGATATGCAACAACCATCTCTTTTATCCAGTTTTTACTCACCGGATAGCAATCGGCATCCGTTAATAAAACAATTGGATTGGTTGCGGTTTTAATGCCTATTGATAAGGGAAATTTCTTACCTCGGATGAAAGTTATCGAACGATCGGTATTTACAATTTTGAAATGAGGATATTTTGCTTTAAAATCAATCATTAAAAACTTCGAATTATCATCGGAATCATCATTTACTAGGATGACTTCAAAGTGAGGATAATCCTGTTCTAAAACCAAAGGCAAAAATTCTTTAATGTTTTGATACTCATTATGAGCACAAATAACCACCGAAACTTTTGGATAAAATTCTGACTGTTTCTTTGGTTTAAAAAATGCCATTTTTCGGAAAAAGCCCCAATAATAAAGTAGTTGTATTGCCGAAAAAAATGCAAAAAAGTACAGTATAATAGCCCTTAGAGAATTATATTCAGGAAAATCAATTACATCAAATATCATAATATACAATTCTGTTTATTTTATCAACTCTAATATTTACAAAGAAAATCGAAATATCTGTCTTTTCTTTTACAAACATAAAGTTTTCGTGCAATCCATAATTATAAACAAAAATAGATGTTTCCCAGCCCCAGCAAGCTGTTCTTTTATTATTTTACTAACAAAGAAACGTTTATAAGAATAAGGAATTAAAGCGACTTAAGACTTCTTCTTTTATTAATTAAGCCCATTTATTTAGAGTCTGATTCGATCAAAATTTCGACCAAACACGCCGCTCACTTTAGCTACGGATAAAAAAGCTTTATCATCGCTATCATTAATAATTTCCATAATTTTTTGTTTGTCATGTTTTTGTGCAATTACCAACAAAACATCCTGATCTTCTTTGGTATACCAACCTTTTCCTTTGAGAAAAGTAACTCCGCGATTCAGTTCACTTCCAATTCTATCGGCAATTACATCATTGTTTTTTGAAAAAACAATGATTTGATACGACTGTTTGGCTCCTTCTAAAACAATATCTAAAGTATATCCAAAAACACCCATTATCACATAGCCATAAACGATTTTTTCGATAGATTGGAAAATCAAATATGAAGCTGCAACAATGACCACATCACAAATAATAATTACTTTCCCAGGGCTAATATTGCGATAATTGGTAACAATCAGTGCAATAATATCGGTACCTCCAGAGTTTCCTCCATGCGTAAATACTATTCCAATTCCAAAACCAGACAGCATTCCTCCTATTAAAGCACACATAAAAGGATCATTTACCAAGGGGCTGGGAAACAACGGCTGAAGAACAAGAAATAACAAAGCTCCAACAACAATTCCAAAAATAGTATTAATTCCAAATTTAGCCCCTAAAATGCGCATGGCAATTAAAACCAATATGCCATTAAATATAAAATTCAAAATTCCAACAGGAATGCCTGTTACAAAAAAAATCAAAGTGGAAACGCCGCTTATTCCTCCGCCAATAAGGTCTGACGGAATTAAAAAAGCCGACCATGAGAAAACATAACACGCCAATCCAAATACGATAATTACGTAGTTTCGGATTTCACCATACAATTTTTTACCTTTCACCATTGCTTATTCCTCTAAATTAAGTGTATGATATAATTTAATTTTTAATACCCTTTTCACTTCCTCAATATCAATATTTTTACCCATTTCTTTTGATAAAGAAGTGACTCCTTTGTCCATAAATCCGCATGGGTTTATATGGTTGAAATATTCAAGATTTGTATTTATATTAAAAGCAAAACCGTGCATGGTCACATAACGACTCGCGCGAACACCAATGGCACAAATTTTTCGAGCTTGCGGAGTTCCAACATCTAGCCACACTCCAGTTGCACCATCCAAACGATGAGCCGAAATATCATATTCTTTTAAAGTGTCAATAATGGCTTTCTCCATTTGAAAGATGTACTCTTTTAGAGACAAATTTGCTTTTTCTAAATCGATAATTGGATAACCCACAATTTGACCAGGACCATGATAGGTAATATCTCCACCGCGATCAGTTTGATAATAAGAAGCATTGATGCTTTTCAAAAAATCCCTTTGAATCAATAAATTATTCACGTCGCCGTTTTTTCCCAATGTATACACGTGAGGATGTTCGCAAAAAATAATTTGGTGTGGAACTGTATCGCTCTTGTTTTTTTTGGAATGCAAAATGGATTCAAAAACAAGTTGTTGTTTATCCCATGCTTCTTTGTAATCAATTAAACCCCAATCATTAAACACAGCTTTCATATTTTATGTCTTTAAAATATTGGAGAATGAATGTTCGGCCATATAGGATGAACGAACCAGCGGTCCGCTTTCTACTTGCTTGTATCCTAGCTTAATACCAAATTTTTTATACTGTTCAAATTCGTCAGGATGAACATATCTGTCTACTTCCAATTTTTCCTTTGTAGGTTGCAAATACTGCCCAATAGTGAGCATTCGGCAACCCGCATTGTATAAATCGACCATGGTTTCTTCTATTTCTTCTTTGGTTTCGCCAATTCCAACCATAATGCCCGATTTTGTCATAATACCAGATTGTGCAATGATGGACAAAGTTTTAAGGCTGACATCATATTTGGCTCTACTCCTAACCTGAGGCGTTAATCTTCGAGCTGTTTCAATATTGTGAGAAATAATATCAGGAGATGCATCTACAACAATTTTAATCAATTCTGGTTTAGCATCAAAATCTGGAATCAAAACTTCTATGATGGTTTCAGGAGCCACTTTACGAATTTCTAAAATTGTTTTGGCCCAGTGATTTGCTCCTCCATCAGCCAAGTCGTCGCGGTCAACGGAAGTAATCACGGTATGGCGAAGACTCATCAGTTTAACCGAATTAGCAATAGCAAATGGTTCGTTTTCGTCCAAGGGCAAAGGCTTGCCCGTTTCTGTCGCACAAAACTTGCAAGAACGGGTGCAAATATCACCTGCAATCATAAAGGTAGCAGCGCCTTTGCTCCAACATTCTCCAATATTTGGGCATTTTCCACTACTACATATCGTATGTAAATTATTTTTTTCAACAATATCTTTAATTTTGACGTATTCTTTTCCGCCACTTACCTTGATTTTCAACCAACTAGGTTTTCGGAGTCTCATGATTCATATTTTTTGCAAACTTAGATAAAAAAAGTTTGAAAAAGAGGGTTTTCAAATGAAAATTAAGGAAGAAATTTATTTTTTTAATTACCCATAAATGAATTGAAATACACGTAAAACTAATTTGCAATACTTTCAACATTGCAAAGAAAATAGCCTCATAGAGAATAATTGAGAAATTTGACTATTATATGGTTTAAGCTTTGAAATTTCGTTTTCTATCAATCCTTAGAATACAGAATTATCAGCTCGAAAAAATCAATTACTTTTCGAAAAAAAATAAATTCTGTTTTGTCAACCTATAATGGGTTTGTTTTTTACAACTATTAATAAAAATCAACAATTAACAGATGGTTTAACTGTTTCTTTTGTCAAAGTACGTGAAGTTTAATATGTTAAAAACATAATTTAGAAACATTCTAATAAAATGAAAAAAAAACTATTTATCAATAATATACACTACTTTAGTATTGTAAATGTAGATAATTAATTTGTCTATTAGTTCAAAACTTGCGGTGACTTGATAAAAACAATTAAATTTGCAATAAATACATTGGAATTATGAACTACCTTTCTAAAAACATACGATTGTGATAACATTAATTCTTTATTCATTATTGGCACTTAGTCTTATTGGACTAATTTCGGCCATTGTTTTGTACTTTGTTTCGCAGAAATTCAAAGTTATTGAAGATCCAAAAATCGACGAAATAGCCGAATTACTTCCATCTGCCAATTGTGGTGGCTGTGGTTTTGCTGGATGTCGTGCTTTTGCCGAAGCTATTGTAAGACAAGGGAATTTAGATAATATTCACTGTCCCGTTGGAGGAAATAGCCTAGTCAAACTCATTGCCCCTGTGCTTGGTATTGTGGCCGAAGAAAATGAACCTCAAGTTGCTGTTATTCGTTGCAACGGCTCTAAAGAAAACGCACCTTCCAAAGCCATTTACGATTCGATACAAACATGTGCTTTTTCCCATGCTCTTTTTGCGGGTGAAAGTGGATGTCCAAATGGATGTTTGGGATGCGGTGATTGCGTTGTATCCTGTATGTTTGATGCTATGTATATGGACAAAGAAACTGGATTACCGGTTATTATTGCCGAAAATTGTGTGGCTTGTGGTGCATGTGTCAAAGCCTGCCCACGTAGTATTATTGAACTTCGACACAAAGGCAAAAAAGATCGCAGAATCTATGTTGATTGCATCAATAAGGAAAAAGGTGCGGTGGCTCTTAAAAATTGCAAAGTGGCTTGTATTGGATGTGGTAAATGTGTAAAAGTTTGTCCCTTTGATGCCATCACTTTAGTTAACAATTTAGCTTATATCGACGATGAAAAGTGTAAACTTTGTCGCAAGTGTGCCCCTGTATGTCCTACTGGAGCTATTATAGAAATTGGTTTTCCTGCACGTAAGGAAAATGTAGAAACAACTACAAATGAAGAAAAAGCATAACAGATTTTTAAATAGAATAGAAAAAATATAAATAGGAGGAAATCTTGAAAACATTTACATTAGGTGGTATTCATCCGAAAGGAAATAAATTATCGGCACAAGTACCGATAGAGATATTTCCAATTCCTGAAAAAGTGTACATCATGGTCACTCAGCATTTGGGTGCTCCTTCTACCTTAGTCGTAAAAAAGGGCGACATTGTAAAAGTTGGGACTTTGGTGGCCAAAGCAGATGCATTTATATGTGCAAATGTACACTCATCGGTTTCGGGTATAGTTGAAAAAATTGACGAAATAAACGATGCCAGCGGATATCGTAAATCAACCATTGTAATCAAGGTTGAAGGCGACGAATGGGAAGAAAATATTGATCGCTCATCGAGCCTTGTTCGTGAATGCAAATTGGATTCAAAAGAAATAGTACAACGAATTAAGGATTTTGGCATTGTAGGTCTTGGTGGTGCTACTTTTCCAACGCATGTGAAATATATGGTTCCAGAAGGTAAAAAAGCCGAATTTCTGATTATAAATGCAGTTGAATGCGAACCTTACCTCACTTCCGATCATGCTATCATGCTTGAAAAGGCAGAAGAAATTATGATTGGTATTGAAATTTTGATGAAAGCTTTGGGTTCAAAAAAAGCAATGGTAGGTATTGAAAAAAATAAACCCGATGCCATTGTGAAAATGAAGGAAATTGCTTCAAAATATAATAAAATCGAAATTTACCCTTTAAAAGTAAAATACCCTCAGGGAGCCGAAAAGCAACTTATTAAAGCACTAACACGCAGAGAAGTTCCTTCAGGCAAACTACCTATTGAGGTGGGATGTGTTGTAAATAACATTGGAACTGCTTTGGCAGTATATGAAGCAGTGCAAAAAAACAAACCTCTTATCGAGCGAGTGGTGACCGTTTCGGGAAAATCGTTAAAAAAACCATCCAATTTGCTGGTTCGTATAGGAACGCCAAGCCGTTTATTAATTGAACACGCTGGAGGTATTCCAGAGGATACTGGTAAAATAATTTCGGGCGGCCCCATGATGGGAAAAGCATTAAATTCTACAGAAATGCCAGTCACTAAAGGAACTTCAGGATTATTGCTAATGACAGAAAAAGAGTCAAAAAGAGAGGCATCAAGCATGTGTGTTCGTTGTGCCAAATGCGTAAATGTTTGTCCCATGGGTTTAGAACCCTATTTATTACAAATGTATGTTGAAAGTCTTCGTTTTGAAGATGCTGAAAACCATAGAATTATGGATTGCATTGAATGTGGTTCATGCCAATACACCTGCCCTGCCCATAGAAAATTGTTGGACTATATTAAAGTTGGCAAAAGCAAAGTTGGCGCCATGATGCGTTCAAGGGCATCGAAGCAAAATTAATGTTTATTTTAGAAAAAAAGTATACGTATGAAATTACTAACAATATCAGGCTCGCCTCACATTCACGGAGGAAATTCGGTTCCAAAAATGATGCGCTGTGTAATTCTGGCGATGATGCCAGCTTTATTGGTTTCGTTTTACTATTTCGGGCTCAGTGCAGTTATTGTAACCACAGCTTCAATTTTTGCATGTGTGTTTTTTGAATGGTTTATTCAAAAGTTTATTATGAAAATTCCGACTACCATTTCTGATGGTTCAGCAATCGTTACAGGAATTTTATTAGCATTTAACGTTCCAGCCAATTTACCCGTTTGGATTATTATTATTGGTGCACTTGTTTCCATTGGTATTGGAAAAATGACCTATGGTGGATTGGGTAAAAACCCATTTAATCCGGCAATGCTTGGACGTGTTTTTTTACTAATCTCCTTTCCTGTGCAAATGACAACTTGGTCTAAACCCGGTCTTCCTTTTGCTACGCTGAATTTTGATGGACTAACAGGACCTACTCCTCTTGGATTTATGAAAAGTGGCTTGTCCCAAGGAGAAACCGTAAGTCAAATAATGAAAGGAGCCGATATGGAATACTACGCCGAATTATTATATGGTCAAATGGGCGGCTCTCTAGGTGAAGTTTCAGCATTAGCATTAATTATCGGTGGATTGTTTTTACTCTTTCGAAAAGTCATTACTTGGCATATTCCTTTTTCATTTTTAGCAACCTCCTTTGTTTTTGCAGGGATTTTACATTTTGTAAATCCAGAACTATACATTGATCCATTTTTTCATATGATTACTGGTGGTTTAATGCTGGGAGCATTTTTTATGGCAACCGACATTGTAACTTCGCCAATGTCTAAAACAGGGCAACTTGTTTTTGGCATTGGATGCGGAGCTTTAACCATCATCATTCGTGTTTGGGGTGCCTATCCCGAAGGCGTGTCTTTTGCCATATTGCTAATGAACGCCGCGACTCCTCTAATAAACAATGCCTTTAAGCCCAAAAGCTTTGGCAAACCAATTAAAATAAAAGCATAACGTTATGGCAAAAGATAATTCAAACCTTATAAATATGTCTGTTACGCTGTTTTTGATAACAGCCATATCAGCGGTTGTTTTGGCAAGTGTATATTCTCTCACAAAAGAGCCCATCGCTCAGGCCAAAGCACAAAAACTTGAAACAGCCGTTCAAAATGTGATGCCTGAATTTGACAGACTCGAACAAAAAGAAATTCCTGCTTTTGATATGCCCAAAAAGACATTGCTTTTAAATATTGCATACAAAGGGGATGAAATTGTTGGTTATGCAATAAACTCATACACCAATAAAGGATTTTCAGGAGACATTAACGTGATGGTTGGTTTGCTCACTGATGGAACCATCAACGATACTTATGTTTTGGAACATAAAGAAACGCCAGGACTGGGTACAAAAATGTCGGATGATAAATTTAGGAATCAGTTTAAGGGTTTAGATCCAACTACAAAAAAACTATATGTAAAAAAAGATGGTGGCGATGTGGACGCAATAACGGCTGCTACCATTAGTTCTCGAGCATTTTGTGATGCTTTAAATAGAGCCATTGAAACATTAAAAACTACGGAGGGTAAAAAAAATGAATAAATTTAAAATTATAACTCGCTCTTTAATTGCCGAAAACCCAGTTTTTGTGCTATTATTGGGAATGTGTCCAACGCTGGGCGTTACGACTTCTGC
>JAQUGA010000068.1 GCA_028684405.1 Bacteroidales bacterium
GCAATATTACTCAAAGTAAAATCGGAAATCTCACCCAAAACAAAATTTTCGACCAAATGGGACGTTTAACTCATAAAAATTCAAAAAGAAATGCTACTTTTGTACAATCGTGGGATTACCAATATGACGCTATGAGCAATATTAAAAGTCGAATTGATAACGTTAATTTCCAAAGAGAAAACTTTGGGTACGACAACCTCAATCGTTTGTTGGATGTTTATCAAGGACCTATAAATCAGCAATTTATTAGCGTTGTTCGGAGCATGAATTACGACAATTTGGGAAATATTACTTTCAAAACTGATGTTGGAAATATGCAATACAGTCCTGCGCATCCTTTTCAAATGGAGATGCTTACCGAAAACCCACAAACCATTACCAGCGAGCATGTTTTGGAATATTTCGTAAGCGGAAGAACCAAAACCATCGAAGACAACGACAAAAAACTGCAATTTACCTACGGCAGCGACCTGCAACGCCGCAAAACCATTGAAACTAAAACCGAAAACTCAAATATTATCTCTACACGCACTAAGTTTTTTGCCAGTTTATAATACCGATGCTAAAAATAAATAGTCCATTGAGCTGCAAGAGAAATTGGAATATATTATTTTTCAATCGGTACAACTACGAATTTATCCAAACCACTCAAAATTCCACCTTCGAAGAAAAAGAAATTCTTTATATCTTTGCTCCCGATGGACTTGTTGCCATTAACGAAACTAAAAACGGATTGAACAAGATGTTTTACATTAGCAGCGACCATTTAGGAAGCAACTGCAATACTTTGGCAACTTTTTAAACATTCAGTTAAATTTATATGGAATATTTATTTTATAGACTTTGGCAATTGCTCATAGGAAAATCGGAAGAGGATATGCCTCCCTTTGGTTCCATGATGATTTTTTGGATGTTAATGGGTTTTAATATTATGACAATAGAGTTATTAATTTATCATTTTTATAATATTGGTTATACTCCAAAAGATAAAGATGAAATAATACTTTATTCATTAATTCCAGCTTTCTCTGTATTGATTTTTAATGTCTTTTATTTTTTCAGGAGAAGAAGTAAAATAAAACAGAAATACGAAAATGAAAGCAAGTTGAAAAAAACAATTGGGAACATAGTTTTATTCACGTATGGTATCTTGTCAATCGTAGTAGCTTTTATCGTGGGTATTGCATATCCTAAAGGATAAAGAATATTATCATAAATTTAAAATGAAATTTTAAGTAATGCAAGGCTTAGCCGAATTTTGCTATGCTGTGAAAAAAATTTACAATTTAATCTTTACAATTTGCAATTTACAATAAACCATTTACTTTTGTTACATGAACCCATTTGTATTCTCACTCCAAGGCTAATTTATACATCCTCATCGTTTTCTCTTTTGCAATTTTCAAATCTACAATGCGATTGTTTTGATAGGCTAATTGTTGATATTCGGGAACCCATTTTTTGACATATTCAAAATTCGGATCAAACTTTTGCCGTTGAATATCCGGATTAAAAAGTCTGAAATAGGGAGCCGCATCGCAACCACAACCTGCAGCCCATTGCCAATTTCCATTGTTTGACGACAATTCATAATCGAGCAATTTTTGAGCAAAATAAGCCTCGCCCCATCGCCAATCGATTTGCAAATGCTTCACCAAAAAAGAGGCGGTCAGCATCCGAACTCTGCCATGAATCAAACCTGTTGAATTTAACTGACGCATTCCTGCATCCACCAATGTATAGCCTGTTTCGCCATTACACCAACGCAGAAAAGCCGTTTCATCCAAAGACCATTCAATAGCATCGTATTTTGTTTTGAAGGATCGATTTTCAACATGTGGAAAATGCCACAAAATATGCATAAAAAACTCTCTCCAAATTAATTCATTGAGAAATTTCTCATTTATTAAAGATGCAATTCTAACTGCTTCTCTAACAGAAATTAATCCAAAACGCAAAAAAGGGCTGATGCCCGAAGTTCCTTTTTCCAGATAAGGAAAATCTCGAGTATCATGATAGTTCAATAAAACATCTTTTTTGAATTTGAAATCAATAGAAACATCTTGCAATCTAAACCCCAAATCTTCAATTTTAGGCAAAATGGATTTTTTATTTTTGTAAAGATTAGAAAGTAGCTCTTCCGACGAATAATGAGGAGTTGAAATTTTAAAGAATTCTTCTTTCCATATTTTTGAAAAGGGAGTGTAAATTAAATACGGAGTATCATCTTTTTTTAATATTTTTCCAGGTTTAAAAATCAGATGGTCTTGGAAAAGATGAAACTGTATATTCTTCTTTTTCAAGAGATTAAAAATATTTTCATCGCGTTTTATTCCATAGCTTTCATAATCTTCATTTGCATAAACTCCTTGCACATTGTATTTTTGCAGAAGTGAATTAAAAACATTTTCAACAGAATCATGAAAAACAGAAATAGAGGATTCAAAGGATTCTAATTTTTCATTCATCCGAAGAATGCTTTTATAAATCAAAGACACAGCTTTATTGTCGGCATTAGAAAAACGTTTTAAAACATCGACATCAAAAATATAAATTGGTAATACTGGTTTTTTTTGTGATAAAGCTTCAAAAAGAGCATGATTATCGTCCCATCTTAAATCACGTCTAAACCAGAAAATAATCAGATTTTCTTTCATGATTTAAAATTTATATTTGTCGCCCCAGATTGATTTTAGCTTTTTGGCTGTTTCATTTTCACGAATATTATTTCCAGGTTTATATAAAACAGTTCCTTTAATTTTCTCGGGTAAAAATTCAAGATTTACAAAATTATCTTCATAATCGTGAGCATATTTATACTCTTTTCCATATCCAATATTTTTCATAAATTTGGTAGGAGCATTTCGCAAATGCAGAGGTACGGGCAAATCTCCCGTTTTATCAATTAAATCAAGTGCTTTATCAATGGCTAAATACGTACTGTTGCTTTTGGCTGAACAAGCCAAATAAACGGCTGTTTGCGAAAGAATAATCCGACTTTCGGGCATTCCAATTTTATGCACTGCCTGAAAACATTCATTGGCCATTAAAAGTGCATTTGGATTTGCATTTCCAATATCCTCCGAGGCGAGAATCAGCATTCGACGAGCAATAAATTTGGGGTCTTCTCCCGCTTTTATCATTCGAGCAAGCCAATAAACAGTGCCATTTGGATCTGAACCACGCATGGATTTTATAAAAGCAGAAATAATGTCGTAGTGCATCTCCCCCGACTTGTCGTACATCGCCAAATTTTGCTGAATAATATCAAGAACCGATGAATTATCGATTTGTATATTTTCGTCTTTTCCTTGTTTTGTTTCAACCACAATCTGTATGGCATTCAGGAGTTTGCGAGCATCACCACCAGAGATTCGCAACAAAGCTTCATCTTCCAAAATTTCTATTTTCACATCCAAAATTTCTTCTAATTTTAAACGAGCCATTTCGAGAAGTCGCCTGAGGTGATCTTCGGTTAAAGATTTCAAAATATAGGTTTGACATCGTGACAAGAGCGGCGAAATAACCTCAAAAGAGGGGTTTTCGGTTGTGGCACCAATCAGCACCACCGTTCCTCTTTCAACGGCACCGAGCAAAGAATCTTGTTGAGATTTATTAAAACGATGAATCTCATCAATAAACAACAAAGGCGATTGCAAGTCTTTTGAAGCCTCTTCAATTACAGCTCTAACATCTTTTACACCAGAATTTATGGCACTTAATGTAAAAAATCTACGATTTAAAGATTTTGAAATAATATAAGCCAAGGTCGTTTTACCAACTCCAGGTGGTCCCCAAAAAATAATCGAAGGAATGGTTCCACTTTCGATGGCTTTGCGCAAAACGGCACCTTTTCCGATGAGATGCTCCTGTCCAATATAGTTTTCTAATGAATCGGGACGCATTAATTCGGCTAAAGGAGTGTTTTTTAGACTGGAGTTCATAATTTAGATTTTTACAATAATTCTTGATGGAATTTCAACAAGTCGTCGACCGGTTGCTTAATGATTTTTTCAACAATCATATCATGTTTTTGTGCCACCTGAATTAAAATATCTTTGTACGCATGAGATATAGATCCAACAAAACCAAGTGGATAATTGAAATAATTGGGATAACAAAAAACCATTTTTTCGAAAAAATCGGTAAAAACTTGATTTAAAAACTTTTGCACAAAAACATCTGAAATATTTTCGGAAAGAAATGGACTAAATGAAGCCAAATACTGATTGGGAGAAGGTTTTTTATACACCGAATCCAGAACATTTTCGAGTTGTATTTGGTATTTCTCTTTAAATTTAAGACTTAAATCTTTGGGAATTTCATTATTAAAATAGGCATTTAGCCATTTTTTTCCAATGTATGTCCCACTCCCCTCGTCGCCGAGCACATAGCCCAAAGAGTTAATTCCGTCTATAATCTCTTTTCCATCAAACAAACATGTATTTGAACCTGTACCGAGAATGCAAGCAATGCCTGCTTTTTGATGAAACAGTGCTTTGGCAGCAGCCGTCATGTCATGTTCTACGACAATATTTGATTTCATAACAGAAGAAATTCCTTTTTTTATAATATTTTTTGAAGAATCGGCAGAACAACCAGAACCATAGAAAAAAACGGTATTTACCTCATATTGAGCAATTCGAGGCAAAACTTCTTTTTTCAAAATACCAGCTAGTTGTTTAGAATCAACAAAATAAGGATTTAGTCCTTTAGTTTGGCAACGGACAAAAACCTGATGTTTGTCGGCCAATATCCAATCTGTTTTAGAAGAACCACTTTCGGCAAGTAAAAATATCATTTATATCTATTTTAAATTTCAATCATTAAGCCCTCTTGGGCAAGAATTGTATTTTGAAAAACTGTTTGGGCTTCTTCCAACAAAAATTCCACATTTTTGTATCGCGTTGAAAAATGACCAATAATAAGTTTTTCAGCATTTGCAAATTTAGCAATTTCAGCGGCTTGTTTTGCCGTACTATGAAGTTTTTCTGTAGCTAAATGAGCATTGTCTTCAGCAAAAGTAGCCTCATGATAGAGTAAATCAACATTTTTAATGTATTTTACAATAGAAGTATCAAACACTGTATCAGAGCAATATGCGTATGATTTTGGTGGAGCTGGATCCAAGGTAATGTCTGAATTTTTCAGCAAATTCCCTTTTTCATCAACGAAATCTTCTCCATTTTTAATCAAACTAAATGCACAAATAGGTACTTTATAATTGGCTACAAATTCGGGTTTTAGTTTTCTCAAGCCCGATTTTTGAATAAACAAATAGCCCTGTGTTTGAATTCGATGATTGAGAGGAAAAGTTCTGATTTCAAATCGATCATCCTCAAAAATTGTTCCTGAAAACCGATCTTGAATTTCTTTAAAACTCAAATCAAACATCAAATGTGTATTGGATGCTTTTAGTTGAATTTCGATAATATCTTTGAGCATGGGCGGTCCGTAAATTTCGAGAGGAGCCAAACGGCGGTAGAGATGAAAAGAGGAAATCAGACCAATTAACCCAAAGTAGTGATCGCCGTGCAGATGCGTAATAAAAATCTTTTCGATTTTAGAACTTTTCAGATTATATTTCTGCAGCTGCATTTGAGTTCCTTCGCCGCAATCGATAAGAAATGAACGCTCACAAGCTGAAAGCAAGTGAGCGCTCGGATTTCGATGTCGGACAGGCAAGGCGGAATTGGTTCCTAGTATATGAAGTTTAAGTTGCATTATTTTTGAATCACCATTCTTTCTGTAAAAACATCAATTCCGTTGGTTAATTTATAAATATAAATTCCATCGGGCAAATTTTCTGCATTTAGCGTATATTTATTAGAGCCTTGAATTGCATTAATTTTATCTACCAACATCGCTTCACCTAATAAATTATAGACCGAGATTGAGTAAATTTCTGTTTTGGGAGCATTAAAATAGACATCTGTATATTGATTAAAAGGATTGGGAACATTGGAAAGAGCAAAGAAGTTACGAGCATCACCAACACTAATTCCAGCGGCAGGATGAACCACAATTTGGAAATATTTGATGGTGTCTTTTTGAGTGATGGTTGTTGGGACTATACCAACTTTAACACTTGTTTTCAACATTATTTGCATGGAATGAATCCCAATATCACTGGTTTGAGGATTGGCAGTCATTATTAAGCAATTTGTCTGTCCACCGGGGAAGCAATTTTCCGAAACGTTTGTCGTCCATGAAAAATCGGTGATCGAAGGTTCAATAAATTGATCGATACAAATTTTTAAAATAGTAGCTGATACACCCAAAAAAACAGTGTCCAATGGCACTTTTGCCGTTAGGGTTGTAGAATACGTCGTTCCCACGTATGCAGGTGGGAGATTTGTAGCACTATCTGGAATAATTCCCGAATGGTTTAGCGTAGGGTCGGGAGTGCATTGTGCACTCACTTTAATCACACCAATAATAAGAACGAATAGCAATAAATGTAATTTCTTTTTCATAATATTTGTTTTTTGGTTTCATAAACATCTACAAATGTACATTTTATTTACCGATAATTTATTACAAAAAAAGGGACTAATGTCCCTTTTTTTGTAATAATAATGCGATACTAAATCTTCGTTTTATAAAAACTCAATTTAGTCTGGAATTTTAGTTTTCGTTTTTTTCCATTTGGTCACGAAGATTAACTAAAGCCTCTAGGTCACCAAGGGTAGTTTTTTCAACATTTTCGTTTACTTTTTTAACTACTTTTTTGGTATCTTTTGCTTTTTTCTTTTCTTCTTTGTCTTCGGCATCTCTCTCGTCCATTACAGCATCTTGCCAAATTTTTGTATGCGACAAAATGATTTTTTTGTTTTCTTTCGAGAATTCGATTACTTTGAAATCCAATTGATCATCCACTTTAGCAGTAGATTTATCTTCTTTAATTAAATGACGAGTGGGTACGAAACCTTCTACTCCGTATGGTAGAGAAACAACATATCCTTTATCAGAAGCGGTGAGAATGGTTCCTCTTTGGATAGAATCAAGGGTGAATATTGTTTCAAAAACATCCCATGGATTTTCTTCCAATTGTTTGTGACCAAGACTTAATCGACGATTTTCAGTATCCACTTCAAGAACTACTACTTCGATAGATTCACCGATTTTAGTAAATTCAGCAGGATGTTTGATTTTTTTCGACCATGATAAGTCAGAAATATGAATTAAACCATCAACGCCTTCTTCCAATTCAACAAAGATACCGAAATTGGTAAAATTGCGAACCACAGCAGTGTGTTTAGAGTTGGCTGGATATTTATTAATAATATCCGTCCAAGGATCTGGTTTAAGTTGTTTAATTCCTAAAGACATTTTGCGCTCTTCGCGGTCTAAGGTTAAAATAACAGCTTCTACTTCGTCGGCCACTTTAAGGAAATCGTGAGCCGTGCGAAGATGTTGCGACCAAGACATTTCAGAAACGTGGATAAGTCCTTCTACGCCAGGTAGAATTTCAATAAATGCACCATAATCAGCAATAACTACCACTTTTCCTTTAACTTTATCACCTACACTTAAGTTGGCATCTAAAGAATCCCATGGATGAGGAGTAAGTTGTTTTAGACCAAGAGCGATTCGTTTTTTGTTTTCATCAAAATCAAGGATAACAACATTGATATTTTGGTCAAGTTGAACGATTTCTTCAGGGTGATTAATTCTACCCCAAGAAAGATCGGTGATATGAATAAGTCCGTCGACACCACCCAAATCGATGAAAACACCGTATGAAGTAATGTTTTTAACAGTACCTTCCAGAATTTGACCTTTTTCAAGTTTTGCAATGATGTCTGCTTTTTGAGCTTCTAATTCATCTTCAATAAGAGCTTTGTGAGAAACTACGACGTTTTTGTATTCGTGATTAATTTTCACCACTTTAAACTCCATTGTTTTACCTACAAAAATGTCATAATCGCGAATGGGTTTCACGTCGATTTGAGAACCTGGCAAGAACGCTTCGATTCCAAATACATCAACGATCAAACCACCTTTGGTGCGGCATTTTACAAAACCATTAATAATTTCATCATTTTCATGAGCTTTATTTACTCTTTCCCAAGAACGTAAAACACGTGCTTTTTTGTGAGATAATAATAGTTGCCCCGAAGCATCTTCTTGGCTTTCAACGTATACTTCAACAGTATCGCCAACTTTAATGTTTGGATTATATCTTAGTTCTGATGCTGCTAAAATACCATCTGATTTGTAACCAATGTTTACTACAATTTCGCGTGAGCTAATAGCAGCAATAATTCCATCTACAACTTCTTTTTCAACAATAGAGTTGAATGTTTCGTTGTAAATATTTTCTAAACTTTCGAGTTCTTCTGCCGAATAGATGACCTCTTTTTTTCCGAGAGCATCCCAATCAAAGTCTTCGATGGGTTTCAAATCTGTTGATTTTACAACAGCGGGTTTTTCTTCTGCAACTGCAGTTTCTAAAGATTCAACTGCTTCTGGAGCATTTGTCAAATCTTGATTTTCATTGTTAATGATTTCTTCAGTCATTAATTTTTTTTCTACGACATTAAAAATGTCAAATTTTTACAATGAGGATTATTTCTATATCCCGAGATAAAGAGCCTCTTTTAAATCAGGACTGCAAAAGTAATAAAAATATCTGAAACAGAACACATTTTATGACGAAAAATTCAGAAAAAGAGCGCTTTATGTTTATTCCTTGAGAAACAAAAAAGTCACATATTATTGAAATATGTGACTTTTTGTTGTTTTTTTTCTTTTATTATATTTGAATCTTTTTATGAATCTCTTCTACGTTTGCTCTAAACTTTGGATCTGTATCTATTAGATTATTAATGGTTCTGCAGGCATGAAGTACGGTTGCATGGTCTTTCTTTCCGCAATGATGTCCGATGGTGGCAAGCGAATGGTTGGTCATTTTTTTTGCAAAATACATAGATAATTGACGCACTTGAACGATTTCGCGTTTACGGGTTTTGGATGCAATCTGTTCAACGGGGATTCCAAAATAATCACACACAATTTTCTGAATATAATCGATGGAAATTTCGCGGGTTGTACTTTTTACGTATTTGTCTATCATCTGTTTTGCCAAAGCAGTTGTGATAGGCTTTTTATTTAGAGAAGCCTGTGCCATAATAGAAGTAATGGCACCATAGAGTTCGCGTACGTTTGTGCTTACATTGTATGCAATGTATTCAACCACATCGTCGGGCATTTCGATACCATCGTTATAAAAGCGTTTTCGAAGGATGGCCATTCTGGTTTCTAAATCTGGCACTTGCAAATCGGCAGCAAGTCCCCATTTAAATCTGGACAACAAACGTTGTTCAAAACCAACCATATCAACGGGCGATTTATCAGAGGTGATAATCAGCTGTCTCCCTTTTTGGTGCAGATGGTTAAAAATATGAAAAAAAGCATCTTGTGTTTTTTCTTTTCCGGCAAGAAAATGAATATCATCAATGATCAACACATCAATCATTTGATAAAAATGAATAAAATCGTTGTAATTTCCGTTTTTAATGGAATCGATAAATTGCTGAATAAATTGTTCTGAATTTATGTAGAGAACTATTTTTTCGGGATGTTCTTCTTTAACTTGCACTCCAATTGCGTGAGCCAAATGCGTTTTTCCAAGTCCTACATTTGAGTATAAAAACAGAGGATTAAAGGCAGTTTTACCTGGATTTTGGGCTACTGCATAACCTGCAGATCGAGCAAGCCTGTTGCAATCACCTTCCACGAAATTGTCAAAATTCAGGGTGTCTATTAATTGGGACTGAATGTTAATTTTCTTAAGACCCGGAATTATAAAGGGATTTGGAATCTCTCGTGTTTTGTTTTTGTTTATGTCGATAGGCATGGTCACATCGGGGTTTTTAATGGCGTTTTTATATGCAGTAGGCATTTTGATGGACGAATTATGACTTACGCCTGAGTTGTTGTCCATTTTAATGCTATACTCTAATTTTCCTTTTGACCCAATTTCTTTCCTAATTGTTTTTTTAATGAGCGATATAAAGTGTTCTTCTATGTATTCATAAAAGAAGTGCGTGGGTACCTGTATTGTGAGAATGTTATCTTCCAACTTCAGCGGCATAATCGGCTCAAACCATGTTTGAAAACTTCTTGGGCTAATATTGTCTTTTATAATTTGAAGACAATTATTCCATACACCTACGTGATCTAAGATCTCTTTTCTTTCCATTTATTCTTTTCTTAAAAATACACTCGCAATAAGACAAAACTGTCTGAGAGTGGTTAAACAATATCAGTTATTTGATGTAACAAAATTGAACAAAAAAAAGATGAAAAACAAATGCAATTGCTATTGACTTAATCAAAAAAATTATGTATAGAAGAATGAGACTTACAGACACTCATTAATGAACTGTATTAATAATCAAGCTCATTCTAATTCCCATACTGCCATTTTGAGTGATTAAAATGTTTTTATTATTCATGTTTTTAACAAAAAACTTTTCTTCAATCAAAGAATGGGTGTGTCCGCCCAATATTATGTCGATGTTTTCACTATTTGCTGCCAGCTCCATATCCGAGGGTCTATCATCTTCATAATCAAGCCCAATATGCGATAAACACACGATTAAATCACACTTTTTTCGTTTTCGTAAAAAATCTGCATATCGATTTGCCGTTGAAATTGGATCCAAATATTTTATGCCTTCAAAGTTTTTATCCTCAATCAATCCTTCGGGATCGACACCGAGACCAATTACACCGATTCGCATTTTTCCCACTTTATATATATAATATGGTACAACGTATTTTTTTAAAATAGTAGCCGAAACATCATAATTCGAGCTAATAATTTTGAAACGTGCAAGTTTTAAAATTTCGGCTAATTTTTCAATTCCGTTATCAAATTCATGATTCCCAAGCGTGGCAGCATGATAGCCCATTAAGTTCATCAATTGCACTTCGAGTTTTCCACCAAAGTAGTTATAATAGGGCGTTCCTTGCAAAAAATCGCCGGCATCAAACAACATTACATTTGAATATTGCGAACGTATTTTCTGAAAGTGACTGTATCGCAAAGCATAGCCTCCTTTATTGGGATTCCGCTTGTCGTTGGATGGAATTGCCTCAATTCGACTGTGGGTATCATTGGTGTGCAATATCACCAAAGTATCTATCTTTTGAGCTAAAATTTCAAATTGAAAAAAGAGCAATAAGAAAGTTAAAATAATGTATTTTTGATGTCTATTTGTCATATCTGCACCCTTTCTGTTATTTAATTTTCAGTTTTCAGTCTCCCACCGTATTGTTGTATAAATTTAAATTAACTCTCCCAATATTTTCCAAAAAAGCGGTCCGAACCATGATATTTGTATTAATAATTTTCAAAGATCTCGTAAAAAAAAGCATTCCATCATTTCCACTCAACAGATAATCATTGGTTGCAATCAAATAGGTTCTATTT
>JAQUGA010000069.1 GCA_028684405.1 Bacteroidales bacterium
GTGAAAATTAAAAATGTAAAATTATGCCAAGATCAGTAAATCATGTAGCTTCAAGAGCTCGTAGAAAAAAAATTCTAAAGTTAACCAAAGGATACTTTGGTCGTCGTAAAAACGTTTGGACAGTAGCAAAAAATACCTGGGAAAAAGGTCAACAGTATGCATATCGCGACCGTAAAACCAAAAAACGTAATTTCAGAGCACTCTGGATTATGCGTATTAATGCTGCTGCTCGCCAATATGGAATGTCTTATTCCGTTTTTATGGGGAAAGTTCATAAAGCGGAGATTGGTCTAAACCGCAAGGTATTAGCCGATTTAGCAATGAATAATCCCGATGCTTTTAAAGCTATCGTAGATATCGTAAAATAGAGTTTCTCTGTTTTTGTAGATTACTAAAGAATAAATACAAATAGTTAAATATCAAAAAAAAAGTCACCTCTGGTGGCTTTTTTTGATGTGCTATTTTGTATATAGTGACTGCTCTAAATAAGAAGTAATATTTATTGTTTGTAAAAAGCCCACCGTTTTTTGAGATTTGAAAAATGAAAGAAGAATAAAATAAGTTTATATTTCTGTTCTATGAAAAATAATGTTATTTTTGTAAATTGAAAAAAATCAAAATCATGAAAAAATACGTCGTAATTATTGTTTTAAGCTTTTTCATAACGAGTTTTACCTCTTGTACAAAATCTAAAGAGAGTAAATTACAAGGAAAATGGAGGAAGATTGATGTTACCAATGTAGATGTCGTTAAGCCATTAACCATTTGGGATTTTAATTCCGGACAGCTTACAATTTACACTCTGCCTATTGGGCAAACAGAAATGATAGAGGAGTCTAAAGCCACTTATTCCTTAGGATTTAATGGGACAACCTATACCTTTAATATAATAAAAGAAATTTCAGGAAAAAAGCTAAGTTGGGTTAAGGGGGATGGGAAAATTGTAAAACTCAATGATGATTTTTTCAAGTATATGAATAAAAATGGCTATTATGCCGAGTTTGTCCGCTACTAATCGGACGTTTCAATGACGAAAGTAAAAACTGCCTTTTTTTGTACAAATTGCGGAACGCAGCATTCTAAATGGTCTGGTAAATGCAATGCTTGTAATGAATGGAATACCATTGTTGAAGAGGTAATTATAGTTGACAAACAAAAAAAAACAACACTTGGCGATTCTCGCCCCAAACCTGTTTTGCTCTCTTCTATAAATGTTGAAGAGACACCTAGGATAAGTACTTTCGACATGGAGTTTAATCGTGTATTGGGCGGCGGTTTAGTCCCAGGGTCAATTGTGCTTTTGGGTGGTGAGCCAGGTATTGGAAAGTCAACACTTATGCTGCAAGTAGCTCTAAATATGCCCGAAAAAAAGATTTTCTATGTTTCGGGAGAAGAGAGTTATGGGCAAATTAAAATGAGAGCCGAGAGGATTAATACAGGTTTTAATAATTTATACCTTTATTCAGAAACCAACACCTTAAGTATTGTTACAGAGGCTAAAAACTTGAAACCTGATATTGTAATTGTTGACTCTATTCAAACCACAACAACCCCGTATATTGACTCTTCAGCAGGAAGTGTTTCGCAGGTTCGTGAATCGGCAGCCGAGCTTCAACGCTTTGCAAAGCAGTCTAATATTCCATTTATTCTAATCGGACATATTACTAAAGATGGAAGCATCGCAGGCCCGAAAGTTTTAGAACACATGGTTGACGTGGTTATGCAGTTTGAAGGAGACAGAAATCATGGATATCGAATTTTGAGAACTTCCAAAAATAGGTTTGGCTCAACTTCTGAAATTGGAATTTATGAAATGGAATCGTACGGACTTCGAGAAGTAAGCAATCCATCCGAAATCCTGATTTCACATCGTGAAGAGAGCACTTCTGGAGTTGCTATTGCTGTTAATTTGGAAGGCAACAGAGTATTGATGATAGAAACACAAGCATTGGTGAGTCCCGCTGTCTACGGAACTCCACAGCGTTCTACAACAGGTTTTGATGCTCGAAGATTGAATATGCTTCTAGCCGTCCTTGAAAAAAGATGTGGTTTTAGATTGGGAGCAAAGGATGTTTTTTTAAATATTACTGGAGGAATTAAAGTAGATGATCCTGCCATTGATTTAGCAATTGTCGCCTCTATCTTATCTTCCAATGAGGATATCGCAATTGATCCGGGCTTTTGTTTTGCAGCTGAAGTTGGATTGTCTGGCGAAATTCGTCCCATCCCCAAAATAGAACAGAGAATTGCAGAAGCTCAAAAACTGGGCTACCGCCAAATCTTTATTTCGAAATATAATTTAAAAGGCCTAAATCAACAATCGTCTACGATTCGTATAAAAGCATTGAGTAGGATAGAGGATATGTTGTCGGAGATTTTTTGAGAAATTGCTATTTTTTATCGTACCACGAGCCGTATTTGGGATAGCTTTCCGAAATCCTAATTATTTGGTCTTTGATCTGATCTTCTTCCAAATCTTTGATTTTTTTCGCAGGAATTCCTGCGTACAACGAGCCCGAAGAAACAACGGTGCCTTGTGTTACAATAGCTCCCGCTGCAATAATGGAATTGCTTTCAATAATGGCTCCATCCATCACAATTGCTCCCATGCCAATTAAAACATAATCGTGAATTGTGCAGCCATGAACAATCGCTCGGTGTGCAATGGAAACATGATTTCCAATTTCAACTTTGTGTTTTTGATAGGTGCAATGAATAATCGCACCATCTTGGATATTTACATAGTCGCCTATTCGTATCGAATGAACATCTCCACGAACAACGCTGTTAAACCAAAAACTACAGTTGTCGCCACAAATAACATCTCCAGTTATCGTTGCATTTTCTGCTATAAAACTATTTTTTCCAAATTTAGGTAAGATTCCGTTTACCGAAAGTATGCTTGCCATATTATAGAGGTTTTTTGGTGTCTACTTTTGGATAATCAATGTTAAAATGCAGACCACGACTCTCTTTGCGCTCCATGGCTTGTTTAATAATAATGTATCCAACTTGAATTAAATTTCTTAATTCGCAAATTTCCTGAGTAACAATCGATCGAACGTAGAGTTCTTCCGTCTCTTTGTATATAATTTCCAGTCTCTTTAAAGCTCTATTAAGTCGTAAATTTGAGCGGACTATTCCTACATAATTACTCATTATATTTTGTAGTTCTTTTTTTGTTTGAGTAATTAAAACCATCTCTTCGTTTAAAACGGTTCCTTCATCATCCCAATCGGGAATTTCATTATTGTGGTTTATATCTTGTATGATAGAGTCTGTTTTCAAAGCGGCTCTGTGTGAGAAAACAAGAGATTCAAGAAGTGAGTTTGAGGCAAGCCTGTTGGCTCCGTGCAGGCCTGTAGAAGCACATTCGCCAGAAGCAAAAAGGTTTTTTATTCCTGTTTCACCCAATTCATTTGTTGCGATGCCACCACAAATGTAGTGAGCTGCTGGTACCACCGGAATTAAATCTTTGGAAATATTAATGCCAATTTGTAAACATTTGGCGTAGATGTTTGGAAAATGCATAATCAATGTTTCCGATGGGATGTGCCTAGCATCCAAATAAACATGTTCTTCTCCGCTGATTTTCATTTCATTATCAATGGCTCTGGCAACGATGTCTCTGGAAGCAAGTGAGCCTCGAGAGTCATATTTGTGCATAAATTCATTTCCCTGATAATCTTTTAAAATTGCACCTGCACCTCTCAAAGCTTCGGTAATCAAGAAAGAGGGTTTTTCGTTTGGATTGAAAAGTGCTGTAGGATGAAATTGAACAAACTCCATTCCTCTAACAAGCCCTTTCGCTCTGTATGCCATCGCAATTCCATCACCTGTAGAGACTTTAGGATTGGTTGTATTGTTGTATACATGTCCAGCTCCGCCAGTGGATAGCATGGTGCAACGTGACAATATTGTATCTATTTTTCCCGAATCGGGATTAAGTACATATGCTCCATAACATACAATATCATTCGAGCGACGATTTATCTCTATTCCTAAATGATGCTGAGTGATTATTTCAATGGCAAAATGCCGTTCTAAAATGGTAATATTGGGGTGGTTTTTTGCCGCAATATATAGTTTTTCTTGAATTTCTAATCCTGTGGAATCTTTGTGGTGCAGCACTCGGTATTCCGAATGTCCGCCTTCTTTCGCTAAATCATATCTTCCACCGGGTTGTTTGTCAAAATCTACTCCCCATTTAATCAATTCCTTTACCCGTTCTGTAGATTCGGAAATCGTAATTTTTACAATATTGGGGTCGGAGAGATCATCTCCAGCAATCATGGTGTCTTTAATGTGTTTTTCGTACGAGTCGGGGTCATACATTACAGCCGCAATTCCGCCTTGAGCATAGCGTGTAGAAGTCTCTTTCGCCTGATCTTTGGTGATGAGAATAACTTTATTTTCTTTGGCTAACTTTAGTGCATAGCTCAATCCTGCTATGCCAGAGCCAATAACGAGAACATCAGTGGTTAAACGCATGTTTTTATGTTTAGTCTATACCCAGTAATTTCTTAAAAGGATTTTCACCTTCGAACAACAAAGATACTGGATTTTCAATTAGTTCTTTGATGGTTTTTAAAAATCCTACCGATTCTCGTCCATCAATAATTCGATGATCGTAAGATAATGCAACGTACATCATCGGACGAATAACAACTTGTCCATTTAGGGCAATGGGGCGATCCATTATATTATGCATTCCCAAAATTGCACTTTGGGGTGGATTAATGATAGGAGTTGACATCATGGAACCAAAAACACCTCCATTGCTTATGGTAAATGTGCCTCCACTCATTTCTGCCAAACTAAGTTTGTTCTCTTTTGCTTTAATGGCCAATTGTTTAATCTCTTCCTCAATTTCGGAAATATTTTTCGATTCGGTATTTCTAATTACAGGAACTACAAGACCTTTTGGCGAACTCACTGCAATACTGATATCACAATAGTTAAAAGAGATAAGTTCATCATTCTCGATTTGGGAATTTACTTGAGGAAATTTCTTTAAAGCAATGCTCGAGGCCTTTGTGAAGAAGGACATTAAGCCAATATTAAACCCTTTTTGATCTTTGTATTCTTGATTAAATGTTGATTTAATGTCTAATAAATTGCTCATGTCAATTTCGTTAAAAGTAGTGAGCATGGCAGTTTCGTTTTTAACAGAAACGAGTCTTTCAGAAAGTTTTAGTCGGAGTGGGCTGAGTTTTTTTCGTTCTAAATCTCTGCCCGAAACAGATTTGGGAGTATTGGCTTGTGCTTGAATCTCAGCATTGATGTTTAATAGTTGTTGTGCCTTGATTTTCTTTGTTTCTATGAAATCTTCAACAGCTGTTTTGTCAATTCCCTCTTTTTTCAAAATACTGCTCGCCAGAGGAGTAAGCTTCAATTCACGATCTTCGTCTCTTTCCATAGAAATTGTTGCTTCTTGGATGAGAGTTGAAGGTGGCTTGTCGGGGCTTTCTGTCTGCGATTTAGCATGGATAGCTGCTTGGGGCGGTGCATCGCTTTGTTCTATTTTGGCGATAACACTGCCTACATCTGCTGTTTCACCTTCGGGAATTATTATGCGAATAATTCCCGAAACATCTGAACTAATAACCAATGTTGCTTTATCTGAATCAATTTCTGCAATGTCAGTATTCATTTTTATATACTGATTGTCTTCCACAAGCCATTTTGAAATCACTACTTGGCTGATAGATTCACCTGGACTAGGTACAAGTACTTCTGTTAGCATGAATGTTTATTTTTTGTTTCAAGTTAAACCTCTAAAAATATAATTTGTTCAATTTATTATTTGTTCAAATTAAGATATTATGGCATGATTGTTGCTATAAGAATTATTTTGTTAGGGTATTTTGTTGTATATCAATGACTTTTGCTTGTTTAAACAAAAGTCATTATTTATATGGTTTTTGGCAAGGTTTTTGCAAGTATTCTGCATTGTACAAAATCACTTATAATGCTAAAGCTAATTTTATTATCAGTTATCATAGTCGGAATTGCAATTGCAGCAATTGCAATTAAAATGTTTGTCAAAAAAGATGGACAGTTTACAAAGTCTTGCAGTTCTGTTGATGCCAATGGTAATAAAACTTCTTGTGCTTGTCATGGTGATGAGAATCAAAAATGCGAAAATGAAAATCAGTAAAATGTTTTTATAGTTTAGTTAATTTCCACAACCGATTTTGCTAAGTTTTCTGTAGCAAAACTTCTTAAGGTGCCTATTTCATCTGTATAAATGAAATAGGCATCTATCTTTTTATCAGGATTGTTTTTCAAAAAATCAAGTGCTTTTTCCATCCCCATTACCATAAAAGCGGTTGCATATCCGTCAGCCATACCCGCATTGTCGGCAACTACGGTAGCACTTAATAAATTGTGTACAACCGGAAAACCTGAGTGTGGATCTATGGTATGAGAATATTTTTTCCCGTCTCTTTCATAGTATTTTCGGTAATTACCAGAGGTGGCAATGGCTCTGTTTGTGATTGAAATTTTTGCAAAAACAGTACGATCGGAAAACTTATCGTCGGCAGGTTTTTCAATGCCAACAGTCCACTCTTCGTTGGAAGCTTTGTGTCCTTTTGCCATAATTTCTCCTCCAACATCTACCAAATAGTTGTAAATCTCTTTTGATTCTAAAAAACGACATATTATATCTGTCGAAAAACCTTGTGCAATTGCGTTGTAATTGAGAATTATCTCTGGATTTTCTTTGATGAGTCGATTGTTTTGAATACTAACTTTTTTAAACCCAATAATGTTTTTTATGTTTTTAATTTCCGATATGGGCAGGGTGTCTTTTCTATTGGGACCGAATCCCCATGCGTTAATCAAAGGGCCTATCGTCACGTCAAAAGCCCCTTCTGTGGCAATGCTAATGTCTTGAGCCATGTTGAACAACTCAATAAAATCATCGTTTAATTCTACCTCTTCATTCCGATTGATTTTAGACAGAATTGAGTTCTCTTCATATACGGATGCAATAAAATTGAATGCATCCAAAAGAGAGTCGATTTCGGTTTGCAAATTTCTGTTTTGAGAATCGTAATAGGTTATGCTATAATAAGTTCCTTGTGCTTCGCCTTCAAATTTTATCAAATATTGTTTTTCTTTTTGTTGACAAGATCCTGAAATAAGGACGATAAATAATGCAAAAAGTGTTTTTTTCATGCAATAAAATATTAGAATTAATTATTATTTACTTCTTCAAATGACATTTCAACAGGCCTGATGATGTATCCTTTTTTTTGCAAAAGATTGATAACTCCTTTTTCTCCTCCTAAATGGGCGGCACCAATGGCGACAAAAATCGATTGTTTCCGAATTTGTTTATGAATTTTTTTAGCCATTTTGATATTTCGTTTGGTTAAAAAGGCTTTTTCAAAACTCTTAGGCAGAGTGGTGTCTTTGGATAGTTCAGCCATTTTTTCAATATCCATTTTTATATAGGTTTCTAAAAGCTCTTCAAATTTAGCATCTTGCGAAATGGTGTCTTTAAGCCCGTCAACAAGCATTTTGGCTTGCTCTTCGAGTGAAATTTTATCGATGGCTGCAATTTGATGTTCAAATTTTTCAATGCCCAAACATTTCTTGTTTAGTTTTCGAGCTTTTGCCAAAAGAAAGGGGTCTAAAGCAGTGGGCATATCTTGTTTCATTTTTCCAACCATTAATTGTGAAGAGATGAAAAAAGGTTTCATTTTATTGAACATCAAAATATTAAATCCATATTGCGAACTGATTTCATCTTTGACAAATTTGTAATCTTCTGGACTTAATAGTTTGTCCAAACTGGTTTTCATGGTCATCATACCCATTATGCCTTTAGGATCAATTTCGTCCAATAAGATTTCTAAACCAAATGCATCACAAGCATTTATGGCAATTTCTACGGAGTCGCTGTAATTAAAAACGCGTTTGTCTTGAATGTGGATGGTGCCATATAAGTATGATGGCTGCTTTGAATTTTCAGAAGAGATTTCCCATAAAAGTGATTGAGAAAATAGGAGTGTGGGAAGTAGAAATAAAAAGAGGTGGAAAAATGATTTTGTTTTCATAATATGTAGTTTTGATTATTTATTTTTCGAATATTCGTAGCATAATATGGCTCCAGCAACGGATGCATTGAGCGATTCTGCAGAGTTTGTTTCATCGATTTTATTAAATCTTGGAATGGAAACTTTGTGTGTCACAAAAGATTCTGTATTTGAAGAAATCCCTTTTCCTTCACTTCCAATAACAAGAATAGTTTTGGATGGAAATTTGAAATTGTTGATTGATGTTCCTTCCATATAAGCTCCAATAATGGCAAAATCGCTTGGAACACTTTGGAAAAATGTTCCAATTTCTGAGTATGAAATATTTACCCGTGCCAATGAACCCATCGTGGATTGAACGACTTTCGGATTGTAACAGTCAACCGAATTATTTGAACAAACAATGTTCTTAATGCCAAACCAATCCGCGGTTCTAATTAAAGTCCCCAAATTGCCAGGATCTTGAATTCCATCTAAAAAAAGAAGGCTGGATAAAGTTTCAAAATTGAAATCGAATATTTGCTTTGCATCGATTTTAAATGTTGCCAAAACAGGAGAGGGAGTATGGAGGTGACTGATCTTTTTCATTACCGACTCATGAATCTCAATTGTTTGATTTTTAAAGTCTTTAATTGAGTTTTGGTGTTCTTTAATCCACTCTGGGTAAGCACATAAATGAACCACTTTTAATCCTGATTTTATAAAATCAAGAACGATTTTCGAGCCTTCGGCAACAAAAAGCTGTTCCATATCTCGATGCTTTTTATGCTCCAGAGATTTTATTAATTTGATCGTGTTTTTTGTGAGTTGCATATTAAAAAATGCCCATTTGATGAATAATTTGAACCATGTCGCCTTCTCGAATCATTGGAATATCAAAGTTCTCATGTTTTACAACTTTGTTGTTTACAATAGCAATGAATCGTTTTTGGTTGAAGTTTTTAAAAGCCAAAATGTCGTTTATACAAATAATCTCATCCGTGGTTTGGATAATTTCTAAATTATTATTGAGTATAATTTTCATATGGCAATTATTACTTTTAGACAAAAGTAATAATTTTAGGACCTTTTTGTTTTTTTTATATTGAAAAGATGTTAAGAACTTCTCATTTTATTTTCTGTTTGGTGCTTGTTTTGTGAACAAAGAATGCAATTTGTTGTTTTTAGATTAAACAAAACAGATAAAATTATGGATTCAAAAGAAAAAGTGTTAAAAGTAATGGCTGAAATTGGTGATGCTGTTCGCCCTGGCGACATTGCTGAAAAAGCAGGAATGGACAAAAAAGAGTTGGACAAAGTAATTAAAGTTTTAAAAAGTGAAGATAAAATTTTTTCACCCAAAAGATGCTTTTATCAAATTAAGGAATAAAAAATCCAACCTTACCCTAAACTCAACGTTTATTTGACAACGAAAAAATAATTATTTTTTCGTTGTCTTTGTTTTGGGAGCTTTGTTCACTCTGTCTATGAAATCTGAAAGCACGTTCATATAATTGATGTATGCATCGTATGGAGAGCCATAGGGGTTAAAATACTTATGAACTTCTCCGTCCGAAAACCATTTTGTGCACATGTAATAGAAGTGATCGCTGGTTTGCAGAAAAAGCCAATCTCTTAAAATATGTGGGTCGGTAATTTCTTTCATGATTTCACATAGGCTATAAAGCTTTTCAAATGCGTCATCCTGAAGTTCATTTCCTCGCCATGCAGTAATATCTCGTTCTTCATCAGCCCACGACATCGGCCATGGCACATGAATTGGCGAAACGGCTTGAAACTTCTTGCTTACTTCTGCGGGTGTTGCAAAAGTAAACGGGGTTTGTTCAATAACAGCTTTTGGAAGTGCTGCAAAGAAATTGAAAATTCCTGTTTCAGCCCATTGGTGTTCGCCAAATGTTTCATAATCCATAAAAATATTTACTGTTTGGTGCTCGCTCGGAACCTGATTTAGCCACGATGCAAATTTATCCGCTGTCACAGGCCATTCAACCCAATCTTGTTTCGAAAAACGAAACGAAATATCATCGCTTAAGTTATAATTGCGAAGCAGTATTTGTAAAGATTCTTCGCCGGCACTTTTGTAAACATAATTCGGACTTCTCCAGCCCAATATGTGTTTTGCCCCTTCCGTTAGCATGGTCTTAAATCCCAGTTTGCCAACCATTTCGGCAATATCATCAGAGTAAATTAATTCGGTATTGCGAAAAGTTTTGGGTTTTTGTCCAAAAAGTGCTTCGATTTTTGCAACATGCTGTTTCACTTGAATTTCAAATTCATCGGTGTTTGATAATGAAGCCAAACTATGTCCATAAGTTTCGGCAATAAACTCAACGCATCCCGTTTTGGCCAATGCTTGAAAACTTTCAATAACTTCGGGTATATGTTTTTCAAATTGATCCAATGCAATGCCAGATATTGAAAAAGCTACTTTGAATTTTTTTCCGTATTGTTCAATAAGGCTCAAAATCAATTTGTTCATAGGTAAATATGATTTTTCAGCAATTCGTTTTGCCAAATATTGATTTTGATAATCATCATAATAATGATGATCGATGCCCATGTCAAAAAAACGATACGTGCGAAGCCTATAGGGCTGGTGTATTTGAAAGTAAAAACATAAAGTTTTCATGGCATATTATTTTAAAAGTTCTTGATAAATTAATTTTAATTTGTAAGCAGCATTTTCCCACAATAAATTGTCAACTTCTTCTTTGCCGAGTTCAATGCACATTTGGGTCAGTGCTGGGTAATGAAGCAAACCATATATCGAATTTGCCATTGCATCTACATCCCAAAAGTCAACTTTTAAGGCATGTTGTAATACTTCCGATACGCCCGATTGTTTGGAAATAACTACCGGGACATTAGACCGCATGGCCTCCAAAGGCGAAATTCCAAAAGGTTCGCTCACCGATGGCATGACGTAAACATCGCTCAAACCAAACATTTTATCAACCTCTTCACCCCTTAAAAATCCAGTAAAATGAAAGCGGTCGCCAATTCGCAATTGGGCAACACGGCGTATTACTTTTGGCATCATATCGCCATCTCCGGCAAATACAAAGCGAACATTTTTGTCACGTTGTAGTATTTTATATGCAGCTTCGACAAAATATTCAGGTCCTTTTTGAAAAGTTACTCGACCTAAAAAAGTAACAATTTTTTCGCCCAAAACCTTGGTGTATGTTTTTTCGTCCTTTTTATCGTTGGGTTCAACGGCATTGTGAACAGTAAAAACTTTATCTGCCGGAATACCGTGCTTTTCGATTACAATATTTCGGGTGTAATTGCTCACCGCAACTACTCTGTCGGCGGCCATCATTCCTTCGCGTTCAATATTAAAGACCAGAGGATTTATATTTTG
>JAQUGA010000070.1 GCA_028684405.1 Bacteroidales bacterium
CCGATCTGGAGTTACAACATTCTTTATTAATGAAGAGATTGATACGGGCGATATTATTGATGCTGTTGAAGTGCCTATTGATTCAGAAGATGATGCAGGTACCTTGCATGATAAATTAATGACTGTGGGAGCCGAACTGGTACACACAACATTGCTTTCTATTCAAAAAGGCAATGTTCCTCGAAAACCTCAAGTTTTGCCAGAAGACGCTGTTTTGAAGCCCGCTCCGAAAATCTTTAAAGAATTCTGTCGCATTGATTTTTCGAAAAATGGAGTTGAGTTGCAAAATTTTGTTCGAGGATTATCTCCTTATCCAGCTGCTTTTTGTGAATTAGGAAATAATTCACAAAAGAGTATTTATTTGAAAATATTTAGAGTTAATATACAGAAAACCGAGGATAAAATAGCTCTTGGAACAGTCCGGGGCGACTCGGTAAAGGAGTTGAAAATCAGGTGTTTAGACTCATGGGTTTATGTTGCGGATTTACAGATGTTAGGCAAGAAAAGGATGCCTATTGATGCCTTCTTGAGGGGATTCAGAGATATTGCTGACTTTGGTCGTGTTCTGTAACTCGCATTGTGTCGTGTAAGGTCTTATTTAGCTAAGAATCAGGAAAGTTATTAACAATCGGCCAGTTTTTATCAACATTTCTAATAAATTGTGAATAAAACACTTGACTTTTCTCAGGAATGTGCTATATTTGCCATGTTCAATTCAAATATAAATATTTATTAAAACAAATCAAAAATGAACAAAGCTGAATTAATCGATGCAATGGCTGAAAAAGCTGGTTTGACAAAAGTACAAACAAAAGCTGCCTTAGGTGCTTTTATGGAAACAGTTGGTGAAACTCTTGCAAAAGGCGAACGTATTTCCTTAGTAGGTTTCGGTACATTTACTGTTAACACCCGCGCAGAACGCAAAGGTCGTAACCCAAGAACCAAACAAGAAATGATTATCCCTGCAAAAAATGTAGTGAAATTTAAAGCAGGTAACGAACTTTCAGGTCAAGTAAAATAAGCTTCGATTTAAAAGATTAAAAAGAGCTGTCTGCAAGGATGGCTTTTTTTTTTATTTTTCGAGCTGTTCTGTCTAAATTTCTTACTTTTGAAGCCAATTTGAGTGTTTGAATATGAATATGAAGAATTTAATTGATTATTTGAAAGAGTTTGTCACAGAAGAACGTTTTTGCAAAATTCAAGAAGTGGCCAAAAACAGAACTCATCATTTATGTGTTGCTGTGGAAGATCTTTATCAAGCCCATAACACCAATGCAGTGATTCGCTCGGCAGAGTGTTTCGGAGTACAAAATATTCATGTTATTCAAAATCAGTTTGAATTTCAAGTAAACCGAGAAATTTCTATGGGGGCTTCAAAATGGCTCGATATTCATCCGCACAAAACAACAAAAGAGTGCATTCAAGATTTAAAACAAAAAGGGTATAGAGTGGTGGCTACAATGCCCGCCGAAAAAGATACCATGTTGGACGAGATAGACCTCTCCACGCCGGTCGCTTTTTTGTTTGGTACCGAAAAACTTGGTCTCACTGACCAAGCCATTGACATGGCAGATGAATTTGTGAAAATCCCGATGTACGGTTTTACAGAAAGTTATAATGTGAGTGTTTCCTGTGCGTTGGTTTTGATGTCGGCGATGAGTCGCTTGCGAAAATCTGATATTTCATGGCAATTATCCGAAAATGAACAACACGTTCTGATGCTTAAATTCCTCCGTGCAAGCATCCGTGAAGTAGATAAAATTGAAAAACGTTATGCCAAAATTAATCCATAATTTATCTTGAATGATATGAAAAAAACCCAGCTCTTTTTATTGCTTTTGGGAATGAGTTTAAGTATAAAAGCTCAAATGGTTTCAATAGACTCCTTGATGAAACATGTCGATCTCTTTTCTTCGGATAATTTAAAAGGGCGTTTGGCTGGAACTCATGGATATGAAGTGGCTGCGGATTACTGTGTTGCTTATTTTGAACAACTTGGTTTGAAAAAACTAAAACATGCCTCTATTGACGATTACAATCAGTCATTTAAGGTCGAGAGCAACGAAATTAGTGAATGTTCTGTTTCGGTCATTAATCCTGATGGAAAAAAATATTCCTTGAAATTGGGAAAAGATTTTGTTTGCAGAGGATTTACGGGCAGTGGAAGTGGTTTGGTCGATTTGGCTTTTTGTGGATATGGTCAGAACAAAGAAGATTACAACGATTATCGCGGGGTAGACATTGCTGGAAAAGCAGTTATTCTTTTTAAATCAAATCCTCCATTTTCGGCCCCGGATAGTGGCTGGGGCGAATTTTCGATACGTCGACAAGTGGCTGTTGCAAAAGAAAAAGGAGCGGTGGCCGTAATTTTTGTGTCTCGTCCCAATCTTGCAAATCCTCAAAAACCAATTGGAAGCACCTCGCATGGCGAGGGTGTCCATCATGCTGATATGCCTCAGTTTCAGATAGATATTCCGTGGGTTGATTCGCTCTTGTCTGGAACTCGTTATCCTTTGGAACGTTTGGATCGGTTGACCGAAAATTTAAAAATGCCTTTTAGTCTTTCTGCAAAATCAAAAATTGAATACAAGGTTTCAGCTCATTATAGTCCGGCAGCCGATACTCGCAATTTGCTTGCTTATGTAGAGGGTTCAGATCCAGTGCTAAAAGATGAATTTGTGATTGTTTCGGCACATCTCGATCATGTGGGTTCGCAAGGAAATCTCGTTTTTCCGGGTGCCAACGATAATGCTTCGGGATCTTCGGCTGTTTTGGAGTTGGCTCGACTGATTTCTACAGCAGAAAAGAAACCAGCTCGATCGATTTTGTTTGTGCTTTTTAGTGCCGAAGAGAAAGGACTCGATGGAAGCACTTTTATGGCTCAGAATCTCCCTCTGAAAAAAGAAAAAATTGTAGCCATGTACAATATGGATTGCATTGCTTTTGGTGATAGTATTCAGATTGGAAATGGACTTTCAAATCCCAATTTGTGGAATAAAATGAAAGAGATTGATAAAAAAAATGCAAATTTAATGACAGATCGAACTTGGGGAGGAGGAGGTGCCGATTTAACCCCTTTCCATCAAATTGGAATCCCTGGTTTGTATGTTGCCACAACATATAGCTACACCCATCTTCATTTACCCACGGATACTCGGCAATCGCTAAATACAAAGACATATAAAGAGGTGGTTAATTTGCTATATCAAACTTTAATAAAAGACTAAAATTCAGACTCTTTTGCATACTATTTAGAAAAAATAATCGTACTTTTACAAATGTAACGCGGATGGGTTTGTCGCTGTTTTTACGAACAGAGGAAAGTCCGGGCATCACAGAGTACCATGCTTCCTAACGGGAAGGCATTTTGACGGAGGACAAAATGACAGAAAGTGCCACAGAAAATTACCGCCACAATTCGTTGTGGTAAGGGTGAAAACGGGAGGTAAGAGCTCACGGGTACAGCAGGCAACTGTTGTATCGGGTAAACCTCATGGGATGAAAAGCCAAATAAACCGAGGCTCGAGGGTGACTCGCCCAAACTCGGAGGGTAGGCCGATAGAGGTAAATGGCGACATTTACCCCAGATAAATGACAAACATCCACTTGTTGGATACAGAACCCGGCTTATAAATTCGCGTTACAAAATCCTCCTTTTTGAGCATTAGGTTTTTTTAAGAATTATCTTTTGTTGGTAAAGTACCAATTAGATGTCCGAAAACTTATTGAAAAAACTTATTTGTTTTACTATTATCCATGTAATCAAGATGTTGCTGATGATGTGAGGAGCTTTGCATATCTTTCTTTTTTCGTTTTGTAAAAAATAATCTTTTATCAAACAAGCGTTGTTAATAAATCATGCTATTTTGCGTTTATATACTCGTTATTTTCAGGTAATTTCGTATTGTATACTAAATTGTATTGTTATGATTAGAAAATTTAAACAAATTCCGCTGGTTGTCATCTTCATTTTCTCAGTGTTGAATGGTTATTCGCAAAAAACATCTGCATATTTTGAACCCGAAATGTCTTTTAAAGACGGCATTGAGCTGATGCAAAAAGAAAAATATGTAGCCGCTCAAAAGAAATTTGAAAATGTTTTTAAAAGCAAAATGGATAAAAATAATCCCTTGTATATTCAGTCAAAATTTAATTATGCCATCGCTGCGTTTCATTTACAACACAAAAATACAGAGAGTCTTCTCTTGACATTCCTTGACGAATACAGCCAGGATAATTCAGTAAATTTGGCTAATTTCTATTTGGCTCGCTGGCATTTTTTGAAAAAAAACTATAGTAAAAGTTTGAAATCTTTAGAAATCGTAGATTTATACTTGCTCAGCAATGAAGATCAAATTGAATATAAATACCGAAAAGGATACAGTTTATTCGCAACCGATCAGAAAAATGAAGCAAAAAAATATTTTTTCGAAGTCAAAAATGTCGAAAGTAAGTTTAAATCTCAGGCAAGCTACTATTATGCTCATATTGCGTACGAAGAGAGGCATCTGCAAACGGCTTTGACAGAGTTTTTGAACCTTAAAAATGATGAATATTATGCCTCTATCGTTCCTTATTACATTATTCAAATTTATTATTTGCAACAAAATTACGATCAAATTTTTGCATTGGCACCCGAGTTATACGAAAAATCTGGCGAAAAAAGAAAACCCGAAATTAAACGAATTTTAGCCGAAGCATATTATTATAAAAATGATTATCCCGAAGCCATGCGACAAATGGCTGTTTATATGCAAAACAAAGATGTCAATCCAAGCAGGGATGATCATTATATGATGGGTTTTTCTGCCTATAAAACTGGCGATTATACTAGGGCTTTGCACCATCTTAAAAATTTAACCAATACACCAGACACACTTGCACAAAATGCTTATTATATCATTGCTGATTGTTATTTGAAAACGAATCAAAAACAGTATGCTTCCAACGCATTTTATGAAGCTTATAAATTGAATATTGAGGAAGATATTACGCAAGAATCACTTCTAAATTATGCTAAGTTGCAATACGAATTTTCGACAAATCCATTCCAAAGTGCCATTGCTTCTTTTGAAGAATATGTGAATGTGTATCCAAATTCCCCTCGAATTGATGAGGTAAATGAGTATCTGTTGACCATCTATCAAACCACAAAAAACTACCGTTCTGCCATTGCTTCTTTAGAAAAAATAAACGTTAAAAACCATAGATTGCTGAGTGCCTATCAGCAAGTTGCCCACTTTAGAGGAATAGAATTATTTAATAACGGAGAGTTTGCAGAAGCGATTGTTCACTTTGATAAATCCCTCAAAAATGATTTCGATAGCCGTATTAATGCTTTTAATCACTATTGGAAAGCGGAAGCTCTGTATAATTCTGGAGAATATTTAGAAGCCATTAAAAGCTATCAAAATTTTCAAACATCCAAAAGCTCATTTGGTACACCCGAATTTATAAAATCGTATTACTCAATTGGATATTCATACTTTAAACGAAAAGATTTTTCAAATGCTTTAATTGCTTTCCGTAAATTGTTAAACGATCCTAAACTGTTGGAAAATGACCCTATTATTGGCGATTCCTACAACCGAGCAGGAGATTGTTTCTACATGACCAAGGAGTTTAATCGTTCCATTGAAATGTATTCAAAAGCAGTTGAGGCAAACACCACCGATGTCGATTATGCACTGTATCAAAAGTCATTGGCATTGGGTGCTGTGGGTAAAATGAGCGATAAAAAAGATGTGTTGAATGTTTTGATGAATCGTTTTCCAAAATCGAAATACAATGCCGATGCGCTTTTTGAATTGGCCAATGCATATGTGGCTATAAATGACCTACCAAAAGCAGTTGAAGAATACAATCGGTTGATTTTGAAATATCCAAAAGGCAAGAATGTTAGACCCGCTAAATTAAAACTGGGATTGACGTACTACAATATGTCGGAAGATCAAAAAGCACTTTCGGTGCTGAAAAAACTAGTGGAAGAATATCCCGGAACAGAAGAGTCTAAAGATGCCTTGAAAAACATCAGAAATATTTATGTGGACAACAATAATGTAGATGAGTTTTTTGCATACGTTAAAAATATTCCCAGTGCCACTGTTTCTTCATCTGAACAAGATTCGTTGACCTTTAGAGTAGTAGAAAATAGATTTTTGGTGGACGATTGCTCTCAAGCCAAAAAAGGAGCCGATGATTATATTAAAAAATTCCCATCTGGATATTTTATTCTAAAAGCGTATTATTACAAGGCAGAATGTGAATTTAAATCAGGAAATACCGATGAAGCACTAAAAGCATACGAGCATATTATTGCAAATTTCCCTAATTCCAGTTATCAAGAACGCGCTCTTATAGTCGCTGCCGATATTTTATATCAGAAGAAAGACTATCTCAAAGCTGCCGAATATTATACGAAATTACAGCCCATTGCTAGCAATCAAACGCTTATAAATGGTTCTATAACTGGCAGAATGCGAGCTTCTTATCATTTAAAAAAATATCAAGAAGCGATTTTGGCTGCACAGGAGTTATTGCTCCGCGAAAAAATATCCGATCAACTGATGGAAGAGAGTCGTGTGTTGACCATTCGCTCGGCCATGAATACAGAACAATATGATTTGGCGAAAAAAGAGGCTCTTGTTTTAATGAAAAATAAAAACGAAGCCGCAGCCGAGGCTTATTATGTGCTTTCTGAAATTGAATTTAAAGAAGGAAAATTTGATGCCAGCGAAAAACGCATATTTGATCTGCTCAGTTCTGGTTCGCCATACGAGTATTGGTTGGCAAAATCATACATCCTTCTGGGCGATATTTATGTTGAAAAAGGCAACCTTTTCCAAGCCAAACACACATACAAAAGCATAGTAGATAATTTTGAAGGACAAGATTTAGTCAAAATTGCAGACGATAAGTTTAAAGCTGTGATTAAGCTTGAACAAGAACAGGAGCAAAGTAAGAATGTAAATCGCTTTGATGTTCAGGAAGAGAAGATTGGTGAATAATTATAGGAAGAAGAATAAGGATTTTAAATATAGTGTTATGAGAATTAAATTAAGTATTATTTTTGGAGTTGTTGTTGGTTTATGGAGTAATGTTTTTGCTCAAATAGACACCACCATTCGTTATTCGGAAAGCGTAATCGTAATAGCTGGCTTTGATCCAGTTATCTCGGATGCGTTTAAAATTTCCGATCGTCCAGTTCTGCGAGATACTTCTGTGGCTACACCCAGATTTACATACGATGTTGTGCCACTAAAAGTACCCACACAATTTCAACCATTGGATATTTCGCCTGCAAGAGTGACCGGAGAACCCTTAACTAAGTTGTATCGTAATTTGATTAAAGCGGGTTTTGGTAATTACACTACGCCTTATCTGGATGTTCACCTAATGAATACTCGTTCTTCAAAGTACGCTTTGGGGGTCAATTACCGTCATTTGTCATCCTCTGGAAAAATTAAAGAATATGCATATGCTGGATACAGCGATAACGATGCTGCTCTATATGGAAAATATTTTTTTAATAAATTTACCCTCACTTCTGGTTTTGATTATAAACGAAAAGCAGTTCATTTTTATGGTTTTAAGCCAGAAGAAAATCCTGAATATTCATTCACTAAAAACGATATAAAACATGTTCTTAATTACTATGGAGCCAATGCTGTTTTAACTTCCAATAATGTGAGTCCAAATGCTTGGCAACATCGCTATGGTCTTAAATATCATTATTTTAATAATAATTATAATCACCGCGAAATAATGGGTGGTTTTGATGGAAACCTTGCTAAAAACATGAAATTGTTTAAATTCTCAAACAACGATAAGCTAAATATTGATTTTTCGGCCGATTATTTAAACAATAAAATGGATACTTTGGCATTGCTAGACAATTCATTGATTAAAATTTCGCCCTCATTAACTACGAAATATAAAGAGTATCAAGTCTCTTTGGGATTTAAAAGTGTGGTCAGAAATCAAACAGGAACGACTTCCGATTTTCTCTTTTTTCCAACCATCGACGCGCGTATCGTTCTGGTCCCCCGAATTATATCTGTTTTTGCTGGATTGGATGGAGATGTTAATAGATATAGTTTTTATGAACTTTCAGATGTAAATCCCTATGTCAATCCATTCGTTAATCTGACTTATGAAGTTGAAAAAACCAAAGTTTACGGAGGAATTCAAAGTAACTTTAGTAAACAGTTGGGAATGAGGATTGAAATTAATACCTCTCAAATAGAAGGAATGTTGTTTTTCTTAAACGATACATCTAATATGTTAATGAATCGCTTTAATACGGTTGAAGATGACTTAACAAAAGTGAATGTAAATGCTGATATTAGTTTTGTTAGCAGTGAAAAATTGTCCTTTAATTTCCGAACATCCTATTTTCAATATTCCAATAAAAACGAACTGAACCCCTGGCACATGCCATCTATGGTTTATTCCTTGACATCTTATTATAATATGCAAGACAAAATTATTGTCCGAGTAGATGGGCTTGTTACAACAGGCAGACTCGCTCGAATTAAGGACATGGAAGGGAATATGCTAAACAAATCTCTAAAAACAAGTATTGACTTCAATTTGGGTGTCGAATATCGCTATACCAAGTTATTGTCAGCATTTTTGAACATTAATAATATTTCAGCCAATCGGAATTATTACTTCTACCAATATCCATCTCAAAGAATAAACTTTATTTTGGGAGTAAGCTACTCTTTTGGTGGAGATTTACCTACTTTTAAACGCAAATAAAATTCCTTTATAAAGTATGCTCATATGGCTTAGAAAGCGAGATGTTATCCCATCTTAAGGTGTTGAAAACTTGTTGTAAAATAACTTTTTTATAACAAGTTTTTTTTGTCTTAAATCGCTTTTATTTGTATCTTTGAAGATTAAAATTGTAAATGTAAATAATTGAAAATGAAAGATTTAGAAAATAATGTCCCAGAGACGCATTACAGAGCTGATAACATTACTGTATTGGAGGGTTTGGAAGCCGTTCGTTTGCGTCCTGCCATGTATATTGGAGACATAAGTGATAGAGGTTTACATCATCTTGTGTATGAAGTGGTCGATAATTCTATTGATGAAGCTTTGGCAGGTCATTGTGATTTGATTGATGTAGTCATTTACAAAGACAATTCAGTCTCCGTTATGGATAATGGACGGGGTATTCCTGTGGATCTTCATGAAAAAGAAAACCGTTCTGCTTTAGAAGTAGTAATGACGGTTTTGCATGCTGGCGGAAAGTTTGATAAAGGATCTTACAAAGTATCTGGTGGTTTGCACGGAGTGGGTGTTTCCTGCGTGAATGGACTGTCTTCTGATATGAAAGTAGATGTCTTCAAAGAAGGAAAACATTACCGTCAGGAATACAAAAAAGGGATTCCTCAATACGATGTAAAAGAGATTGGTGTTACTGATAAATCAGGAACATTTGTTCATTTTAAACCAGATGACTCTATTTTTCAAGTTACTGAATATAAATTTGACACATTGGCTACACGCCTTAGAGAACTCTCCTTCTTGAATAAAGGCATTCGTTTGACTTTGACCGACGAAAGAGAATTGGATGAAAATGAGGAGTTTATCCGAGTCGAATATTTTTCGGAAAAAGGATTGGTCGATTTTATAGAATATCTGGATGGAACTCGCGAAAAGTTAATGCCAGAACCCATTTATATTGAAGGTGAAAGAAATAATGTGCCACTCGAAATGGTGATGCAATACAATACATCTTTTACTGAAAACATTCACTCGTATGTGAATAATATCAACACCCATGAAGGAGGAACTCACCTTGCAGGTTTCCGTCGTGGTTTAACCCGTACTCTAAAATCATATGCCGAGAAATCGGGAATGTTGAAAAACTTAAAATTTGATATTAGTGGAGATGACTTTAGAGAGGGCTTAACGGCCATTATCTCTGTTAAAGTTCAGGAACCACAATTTGAAGGTCAAACCAAAACCAAACTTGGAAACAATGAAGTAATGGGCGTGGTGGATCAATTAACCAGCGAAATGTTGGGTAATTATTTGGAAGAAAATCCAAAAGAAGCCAGAATTATTGTAAATAAAGTTATTTTGGCTGCCACTGCTCGTCACGCTGCCCGTAAAGCACGAGAATTGGTTCAACGAAAAAATGTATTGTCGTCGACAAGTTTGCCCGGTAAACTTTCCGATTGCAGCGAAAGAAATCCTGAACTTTGCGAAATATACCTTGTGGAGGGCGACTCGGCAGGGGGTACTGCTAAACAAGGACGCGATCGTAAATTTCAAGCGATTCTTCCACTTAGAGGTAAAATTTTAAACGTAGAAAAAGCAATGCAACACCGGATTTTTGATAGCGAAGAGATTAAAAATATTTTCACCGCTCTGGGTGTTACAATTGGGACAGAAGAAGATTCTAAAGCTCTTAATATTTCAAAACTAAGATATCATAAAATCATTATTATGACGGATGCTGATGTCGATGGTAGTCACATTGCAACGCTTATCCTGACCTTCTTCTTTAGATACATGAGAGAATTAATTGAGCAAGGCTATGTTTATATTGCAACTCCTCCACTTTATTTGTTACGCAAAGGAAAAGATGAACGATATGTTTGGACCGAAGAACAACGGGCTCAATATATTTCAGAAATGGCCACCAATGGCAATGAAGCTTCTGTTCATACACAACGCTATAAAGGTCTTGGAGAGATGAATGCGGAGCAACTTTGGTCAACAACCATGAATCCAGAATTCAGAACATTGCGTCAAATTGTTATTGAAAATGCAACCGAAGCAGATAGAACATTCTCCATGTTGATGGGCGACGAAGTTCCTCCTCGTAGAGAGTTTATTGAGAGAAATGCAAAATATGCTCACATCGATATTTAAAATGTTAGCGTCTTTGCAAACATTTGAATAATCATTAAAAAAGACAGTCACGGCTGTCTTTTTTAATGATATAAATTTCTTGTCCCCGATTTAAACGTTTGTGACAATTTGTTCGTTTGTTTCGACATTCAGTCCGGCCAAAACAATCAACCGGAGAATTAATAATTAAGAGTAAGATAAATTAGTCACAAGTAGACTGCTTAAGCTCTTTTTTTGCACTTTCGGAACCCAATGAGACCGCTTTTTTCATATCATCACAATAACTAATGCCTTCCTGTTCTGTGTCTGACATTTTTATTGCCAATGCTCTTTTTCGATAGGCTTCAGCATATGTGATATCAGATTCAATGGCGAGTGAAAAATTTGAAATGGCATCAACATAATTGCCTTTGTCCATCATATATTCACCTCTTTTTAGATATTGTTCAGCAGTGTTTCTGTCGGGATTTTGAGAAAATAAACTCAATCCAGCAAATGCGAAAACGATTAGGAATAGGAT
>JAQUGA010000281.1 GCA_028684405.1 Bacteroidales bacterium
TTTGTAAAAATTAAAAAGTTCAGCGCGGAGGATAACTGATGTCTAACCCGAAAATCAGCATCATCATACCTGTTTATAACATTGAAAAATATATTGCAGCTTGCCTTGACAGTCTGATAAATCAAACATTGAAGGATATTGAGATTATTTGCGTGAATGATGGAAGTACCGATCATTCGCTTGAAATATTAAATGAATATGCAGAAAATGATGAAAGACTGATTATTAAAGATCAAATCAACCAGGGTGTTTCAGCTGCAAGAAATTTTGGATTACGCGTAGCAAGCGGCGAATTTATTATGTTTGTTGACAGCGATGATTGGGTCGACAAAAGAATTTCTGAGGAATTATACAATTCAGCTAAAGGAGAAAACGCAGATTGCGTAATGTGTTCATACGTTAAAGAGTTCGGAAACCATTCTGTTGTTAATCATGTTTTTGATGATGAATATTTAGTTTGGGAAGAAAATGAAGTTAAAAACAATTTTCATAGAAGATTGTTTGGCTTAAATGGTAAAGAGTTACAAAATCCGGCACATGGTGACATAATTGTTTCGCCATGTATGAAGTTGTTTAAATCACAATTAGCACAAAAGCATTATTTTATGGATTTAAAAGAAATTGGAACATTTGAAGACGGTTTATATCAGATAATGGTTTATCACAATTGCAAAAAATATATTTATATTGACAAGCCTTATTATCATTATAGGAAAACAAATGAAAGCTCTTTAACTACGAAATATAATCCTTATTTATTTGAGAAATGGCAGAATCTTTATGATATAATGAATAATATTATTGTGGAAAATTCGTATGATGAAAGTTATATCGATGCATTAAATAACAGAATAGTTCTTAGTATGATTGGGCTGGGCTTAAATGAAATTTCTGCAAAAAATAAAAGTATATTCAGAAAGTCAGAAACATTAAAACATATTTTAAAAACAGAACGTTACGAAGAGGCTTTTGCTAAGTTTAAATTCGATTTTTTGCCTTTTGAATGGAAAATTTTTTTTATTTTATGTAAATACAAATTGACATTTTTGCTGGTATTAATGCTTATATCAATTGACTTTTTAAGAAAGAGAGTTTCGTGAAATGTATAACCCTTTAGTTTCAATTGTGATACCTGTTTATAACGGTTCAAATTATCTTGCGCGAGCCATTGACAGCGCTTTGGCTCAAACTTATCAAAACATTGAAATAATAGTAGTCAACGATGGTTCAACCGATAATGGCGAGACCGAAAAATTAGCATTAAGTTACGGTGATAAAATCCGCTATTTTTATAAAGAAAATGGTGGTGTATCTACTGCGTTAAATTTGGGAATACAAAACATGCGTGGAGAATGGTTTTCTTGGCTTTCGCATGATGATTTATATACTTCTGAAAAAATCCAAAAACAGATTGACACGTTGCAAGGTAATGAACAAAAAAAAGTACTGGTTTTGTGTGACACCTCATTTATTGATGAAAATAATCATCCACTTACGAAAAAGGTCAGAGAATTACCAGGTTTTGAATATACAAATGCAGAAATGCTTCATGAGATTTTTTCGGGATATGCTATTAGTGGCTGTGCGCTGCTAATTCCTAAGGTTGCATTTGATGAAGCAGGTCTTTTTGATCTTGAATTAAGATATATGCAAGACTTAGAAATGTGGTATAGAATTATGTTTTGCGGTTATGGGTTTATACATAATTCTGATTGCTGTGTTCTAAGCAGAATTCACAAAATGCAAACAACAGTAACAGGAAAACTCCTTGGTAAAAAAGATTCAGAAATAGTCGGCAAATATCTTGTTGATAAGTTATTGGATATTGGCAATGATCAAAAGTGCTTGTTAAAGAAATATATGTTTCGTTGTATGAAGATGGGCAACTTTAAAATAGGAGAATATGCAATAATTAAGTTGAAAGAAAGCAGAATAATTAATATATTCGATATTCTTAAAGCTAAGATAATAAAAGGTTATGGAAAGCTCAGGCCTTTGCTCGTTGAAACGTATTATCGATTATTTTATAAAATTAAATTTAAGTAAGGTAAGGTGCTTCTTATGCATACAGCCGGAATTATGACTTTTCATCGCACAAACAATTATGGTGCTGTGCTTCAGGCGTATGCTTTAGAAAAAACGATATGTGATTTGGGAGTTGACTGTAAAATAATAGATTATTATTCTTCAGAATCTATTAAAGATTTGCAGTTGTTAAGAAAACCAAATAGTATCAGAGATGTTATTGAAAACATTAGAGTAATAAAATCATACAAGAAGCGAAAAATAAGAGCTGAAGCTTTCAAAAATTTTATGAATAAATATTATAGTTTAACTGAATCAACATTCCATGATTCCGATAAAATAAAAAACAACAATTTTTGCTTTGACTACTATATTACAGGCAGCGACCAAACATTCAACTTGAACCTCAAAGGAAATCCTAAAGATAGGGAGCCTTTCTTTCTTCCGTTTGCAAAAAACGGAATTAAAATATCATACGCATCAAGTATGGGTGAAAAAATAGGTACTCTTACGCAGGAACAGCAAAATTGGATGAAAGAATGCTTATTTAAATACTCTAATTTGTCTGTACGAGAGCATCAAACAGCTGATTTTATCAGCAATTTAATTGGCAAGCGTCCGGAGGTTGTGTTGGATCCGACATTCTTGATAGATGCTAATGAATGGAGTAAAATGTCTGGAGATACTGAAA
>JAQUGA010000071.1 GCA_028684405.1 Bacteroidales bacterium
CATTTTTACAATCCATCATACCAACACCGGTCATGGTTCTTAATTTATTTACATCAGCTGCTGTAATAGCCATGGTATATAATTTTTATGGGTTAGAAACTTATTTTTTTGGAGATGCTTTTTTTACAACTGTTTTTCTAGCAACAGGTTTTTTAGAAGATGGTTTGTCCGTGTCTTCGTCAGAATCATCTTTCAACTTTGCTTTGGCAGAAATTTTTGCTTTTCTTTCAATTTCTTCGTCCTCTTCAATTTCTTCTAGGCTGCGAATTGATTTATTGTCGTCAAATTCTTCAATATCATCATCCGTGGTTTTTTTGTCTTTGTCAAATTGTCTTTCACTCAATCCTTCTTCAATCGCATCTGTCATTGCTTGAACAATAGCAGATATAGATTTTGAAGCATCATCATTTGCAGGTATTGGGAAATCAACAGATAGAGGATCTGAGTTTGTATCTACGATAGCAAATATAGGAATGTTTAATTTGTGAGCTTCTGCTACAGCAATGTGCTCTTTCAAAACGTCAACTACAAAAATAGCTGAGGGTAAACGGTTTAAATCAGAGATAGAACCTAAGTTTTTCTCAAGTTTTGTTCTTTCACGTTGAATTTGAAGTCTTTCACGTTTAGAAATATCATTAAATGATGGGCTAGCCATCAATTTGTCAATGGTTGTCATTTTTCGAACTGCTTTACGAATGGTCGCAAAATTTGTAAGCATACCACCAGGCCAGCGTTCTACAACGTAAGGCATGTTCACTTTTGATACATGATGAGCAACAATATCTTTGGCTTGTTTTTTTGTTGCTACAAATAATATCTTTTTACCTGATTTTGCAATTTGTTTCATGGCCGAAGCCGCTTCATCAATCTTTGCAATGGTTTTATGTAAATCAATGATATGAATACCATTTTTTTCCATAAAAATGTATGGAGCCATGTTGGGGTTCCACTTTCTACGCAAGTGACCAAAATGTGCACCTGCATCTAATAACTCGTTGAATGTAATTTTTGACATTTTTGTTTTTTTTAATTGTTTACTTTCCTTCAATATCAATCAAAAAGTAGTGCCCTGGGCAGTCTTAATGATTTGGATACTAAACTGAAAAAATGTAATTCGAGTAAAATACTAACGTTTACTGAATTGGAATTTTTTACGTGCACCTGGTTGACCTGGTTTCTTGCGTTCTACCATTCTTGGGTCACGACGTAATAAGCCATGAGGTTTAAGAATAATACGATACTCTGGGTCAATTTCGCACAATGCTTTAGAAATGCCTAAACGCAAAGCTTCTGCCTGTCCTGTAATACCACCACCGTTAAGCTTCGCTTTAACGCTATATTTTCCTTCGTTAGAAGTTAAAATAAAGGGCTGTTGAACTTTATATTGCAACATCGGTGTTTTAAAATATTCGGTATAATCACGACCGTTAATGGTTACCGTAGCAGTTGAATCCAAAGTTAGGTAAACACGAGCAACAGCAGTTTTTCTTCTGCCTGAAGTGTTGATTTTTTCCATTATAACTTAATTGTATTGATGTTAACTAGTTTTGGTTGTTGAGCTTGATGATTGTGCTCTGGACCTACATGTACATGTAGATTGCGGAAAAGTTCACGTCCTAAACGGTTTTTTGGTAACATCCCTTTGATAGCATGTTCCAATACAAATTCAGGTTTGCGATTTAGCATCTCAGCAGGTGTTGTAAAACGTTGACCCCCTGGATATCCAGTGTGTCTTATGTATTGCTTAGTGCTAAGTTTTGATCCGCTTAAAGTAACTTTCTCTGCATTGACGATGATTACATTATCACCACAATCAACGTGAGGAGTAAAGTTAACTTTGTGCTTGCCGCGTAGCATTTTCGCCGCAGCGGATGCCAATCTGCCTAATACAGCATTTTCAGCATCGATAACAATCCATTCTTTTTGAACAGTATTCTTATTTGCTGATACAGTTTTGTAACTTAAAGTGTTCATTTTCTTGATTTAATACGTTTTTAGCCCCTAAAAAGGAGTGCAAAGTTAGTCATTTTTTTTATTCCTACAAATAAATTTACGGTTTATTTGTGGTGTGGATAATTGTTTTTCGGACTGCAAAAGTAATATTTTTTTTATATCCAAACACATATTGGCAATTTATTTTTATTTTAAGTGGAATTTTTGCCTATTTTATTCTTTTTTTTTGATTTTAGTACTTATTGTTTTGAAATAAAATAGTGTTCACTGATATTAAGCATCTAAAATTAAACTTTTTTTGGTTTTTTTTTTTCAATAATGAAACCTATATATCTATTGTATTAATTTTATGTTTAGCGCGATTTTAGATTGGATTATAACAGTGTGTGTTTTTTTTTTTAATGGCGTGGTAAATCTCTTTTTTACGTCAATTATTTTTGAAAATAATTTTAAATCAAAAAATATATTCTACATTTGCCATAGGTTTATTTAGAAAATTAAAATTCCTTTAAAATGAAAAAACAATTCTTTTTATCCGTAGTAGCTTTGATAATTCTTTCATGGAGTATAAAAGCACAAATTAATGAAGGGGGTATACCGATTAGTTTTAATAAATCGAATCTTCGAACAGATGTTCCTGTAAAAATATTGCCAGAGATTAATGTTCAAGCTTTGCTCGCCGAAGACGAACAAAATCAAGGCAAGGCTGTCCCTTTTAGATTTGGTAAAGATATAGATGTATATTACAACTTAATGAATTCCGGTGTTTGGGAAACCTTGGAAAATGGAGATCGTTTGTGGAGATTGAAAATTGAATCTCAAAATGCACATTCATTAAACTTTATTTGCAATCAGTTTTTTATTCCTGATGGAGCCCGTTTGTTTGTCTATAGTGCTGATAAATCTGTTGTTAGAGGCGCTTATACTTCAAAAAACAACAATGCTCAATATAGTTTTGCCAATGCACCCATCGCTTCTTCTTCCATAGTTTTAGAATATCTCGAACCTGCAAATGTTGTCGGTCAAGGTCGGATTAATATTAATAAAGTGATTCATGGTTATCGAGATACTTTTGCAAAGAACAGAGGCCCTTTTGGTACTTCAGGAAGTTGTAATATTAATGTAAATTGTCCTTTGGGAGATGATTGGCAAAATGAAAAAACAGGCGTCGCTATTATTGTAACATCAAATAACTCAGCAGTTTGTACAGGTACTATCGTGAATAATACAGCGGAAGATGCCAAGCCTTATTTTTTAACAGCAAATCATTGTACACAGTCGGCAAATTTGCAAAATTGGGTTTTTATTTTCAACCATGAATCGGAACAATGCATTGGAACAGCGGGACCCACTGATCAATCTATCAATGGAGCACAATTAATTGCCAGCGATTCTCCCTCTGATTTTGCATTGTTGTTGTTGAATGACGATATTCCTGCAGAATATAATGTTTTCTTTTGTGGATGGAGCAATGCTGATATCCCAGCTGATTCTACAATTTGCATACATCATCCAGCGGGCGATTTGAAAAAGATTTCTAAAGACATTCACCCTTCTGTCTCTTCCAATTATGGCAGTACGCCAAATACGCATTGGGAAGTTTCAAATTGGGAATTTGGCACAACAGAAGGAGGTTCTTCAGGTTCTGCCTTGTTTGATTTTAACGGTCACATCATTGGTCAACTTCATGGCGGACAGGCTTCTTGTTCAAATAATTCATATGATAAATATGGGAAAATAGCATATTCGTGGACCAATAATGATAATCCAAATTCGAACAAACGTTTGAAAGATTGGTTAGACCCCACAAATTCAGGAGTGGCAACTCTGGATGGAAAATATTTTAATACGCCAGATTTTCAGTTAGATATGGCTCTGACAGCAGTTACATCTCCCAAAGCTTCCAATTGTAATAATGTAATTAATCCTGTTGTGAAAATCCGGAATAATGGTGAAACAACTGTTACTTCTGTTCGTGTTTATTTTAAAATCAATGATTATTTGCAATTTGTTGACTGGACTGGTAATTTAGCTTTTGGCAACAGTGCTATGGTAAATTTACCTGGTGTTCAATTGGAAGCAGGCAATCATGAGTTTAAAGCATTTTTGTCATCACCCAATAATGGAATTGACCAAAATACATCCAACGATACCATCGAATTCTCTTTTATTACAGAAATTGGGGCTCCATTAAAAATAAGTGTTTTAACGGATATCAAACCAAGTGAAACAACTTGGGTGCTCAAAAAAGATGACGGAACCGTTATTCATACAAACCCTACCTTAGAAGCACAAACTGCTTATATAGAGGATTTATGTCTTGAAAATGGCTGCTATGATTTTGTTATTTACGACAGCGGTATTAATGGCCTGAATGGCTATTTTGGATACTGGTATATGGGGAGTTTTTTACGTACGTTAAATGGACAACAAATTGCTCAATCTCCTGCAAACGGTAATTTTGGAACCAAAGACAGTACTCGCTTTTGCATTACAGATGTTTCTGTTGATAATATTTCATCGTCCATTAATTTGTTTATTTATCCCAATCCTGCCAACGATTACATTCACGTTGAAATGATTGAAAACAATAAGCAATCAGTAGCCTCTGTGTATGATATTAGAGGTCGTTTGGTTCAAAAAGAGATTCTTTTGTCAGAACAATCAAATAGGATAAATATAGCATCCTACCAGCCTGGAGTTTATGTTCTTTTGGTGAATACTGGCGATCGCATTATACGGAAACAGTTTATTAAACTAAAGTAATTTTTTGAGAGAGTGCTAGGAATTCAATATTTTTACTATTTTTGCACTCTCAAAAAGCGTCGTTAACTCAGTTGGTTTAGAGTGTCACCTTGACAGGGTGGAAGTCACTGGTTCGAGTCCAGTACGACGCACAAATCATAAATGCTAAAAACAGTTCTTTTCAGAACTGTTTTTTTTTGGTGTTGAATCAGTTATTTTGTAAATTAGCCTCAAATTATTTTACATGAAGTTTTTTTTACCCATTTTTTACTCTTTTATTTTTTGGATTATTATCCGAAATCATCGCTTTTTTAAGATTGAAGGGATAAGAAATGAGGCTCTTCGTGCTGTTTTTCTCTTGAAATTAATTTCCGGATTTCTACTGCTCGCTTTATATACCTATTATTACACAGATCGCTCGAGTTCGGATGTGTATAAATATTTTGATGATGGAACAGTGATGTATAATGCGTTGTTTAATAATCCTTTAGATTATTTAAAAATGGTGTTTGGGGTAATGAACGACAATGTCTATTTTTCGCAAACTTATTACAACGAAATGTCGCATTGGTACCGAGCGTTCGAGTCCAATATTTTTAGCGATAGTCATGCTATTATCCGCTTCAATGCCTTGGCAATGTTGTTTTCCTTTGGACAAATTTCTGTTCATGTTGTATTTATGGTGTTCTTATCATTTATCGGCTTAACGGGCTTGTATAAGTTCTTTTTTAGAAATGCAAAGAGAAGTAAAATCGGACTTTTTGTTGCCATATATTTACTGCCATCGGTTGTTTTTTGGGGATCTGGAATGCTCAAAGAGGGCTTGATTTTCTTTGCACTTGGACTTCTTTTGTACGAAGTAGATAAAATTGCACGACGTTTTGATTTCTTCTCGCTATTTTGGATTGTGTTCTCGCTTTTGTTGTTAATTCATACCAAAATCTATATCATTTTGATTTTAGCACCTTTGTTATTGGCTCATTTGTATTCTACTATGGTCCTAAAAAATCGAATTAAATATCTTTATTTCGTTATCATTTCAATGTTTTTTTTGTTTGGATTTTTTGTGTTTTACAATCTTGCAGGCTTAAATATGTTTGCCATGATTGTTCAAAAACAAAATGATTTTATGAATTTGGCACTTCAAGAATCCGCTGGGAGTCTTCTGCATCATCGATATTTAGCATTAAGCTTTACGAGTTTTATAACCGAATTGCCAATGGCTGTCTTCAATGTGTTCTTTCGTCCTTTGCCTATTTTAGATAATTCGCTGATCTATCTGCCAAATATTATGGAAAATACAGTGTTGCTAATATTAGCAATTCTCGCTTTTTTTTACAGAACCCGATTAAATCGTTCAGAATTATCTTTGCTTCATTTTTGTTTTTATTTTGTAGTGTGCATTTTCGTTTTAACGGGGTTTACGGTGCCTGTTTTAGGTGCCATCGTGCGATACAAGACTGTTGCATTGCCATTTATGTTTGCATTTTTAGCAATATTAATGGATCGACGTTTGGTTTTAGAACGATTCCCATTTTTGAAAAAACACTATGAATTATGGTCTCACAAGATTTCTTACAAGACGATTTATCGAAAAAATTAATATCAATTCAACAAAACTGCTCAGCTAAACGTTGATAAAATAAAAAATGGACATTCATTCAATTCTAAATTTTCTGAAATTACTTGAAAAAAACAACGATAGAGAGTGGTTTTTGGCTCACAAGGAAGATTACGAACATGTAAAAGAGCAGGTAAATGCATTGACTTCTCACATGTTGAAATATATTAAAACGATAGATTCAAATTTGATACACCTAACACCCAAAGATTGTACATATCGGATTTATCGTGATGTTCGATTCTCTAAAAACAAATTACCTTATAAAAATCACATTGGATTGTTTTTTGCTCAAGGAGGAAAAAATACTTTCGGTCCGGGCTATTACCTTCATTTGCAAAATGGAGAATCTTTTGTTGGTGGAGGAATATATTCACCAGATGGCACTCGGATAAAAGAAATAAGACAAGAAATCTATTATAATGTTGAAGAATTATTGAATGTTTTAAATGATGCGTCATTCAAACGCTACTATAATGGTATTTCCGATTATGGCAAGCTAAAAACGGCACCTCGTGGATATGATGTTGATTATGAGCATATTGATTTGTTGAGAAACAAAAGTTTTGTTGTTTCATCTCCTATAAATGTGGAACAAATGAGCAATGAGGAAATTGTTGAATATTCGCAAAATGCGTTCAAAGAATTGAAGCCATTCGTTGACTTTTTTTATAATATAAATGAATAATAATGAAAAAAATAGTTTTCTGGAAAAAGTTATTGATTTGGTTTATGGCGCTGCTGTTTACCGTCGCTTTTGCTATTTATCAGCGAATGACAGGACCTACCTATCCCATAAAAGACAAAATTGAAATTGCAAATACCACCGTCTCTTATACGTTTCTTCGTACATGGGGCGAGGCTAGTGATGCGCCTATAAAACTCGAAGTTCCCGATGAGGTAGAAGGCAAAGTAATTTGGAAACGTTTCAAAAGTCACGATAATTGGGCCATAACGCCCATGGAGCGAGATGGCAGGTTTTTAACTTTCAGAATCCCGCATCAGCCACCCGCTGGAAAAGTAATGTATGAAGTCTACTTAATGGCTGATAATCAGGAGTATGCTCTTCAGGATGAGCCCGTAGTAATCCGTTTTAAAGGACATGTTCCTTCGTGGATTGTTATTTTGCATGTATTTTTTATTTTTGGAGCCATGCTCATGTCTACACGAACTGGACTTGAAGTTTTAACTCGTGGCGTAAGCACATATCGGTATACCATTATTACGGTTTTATTTTGGATGGTAGGCGGATTTGTTTTTGGCCCCATTATGCAAAAATATGCTTTTGGAGCCTATTGGACTGGATGGCCTTTCGGCACCGACTTAACAGATAATAAAAGTCTGGTTGCACTGCTATTTTGGTTTTTTGCCTTGTATAAATTACACAAAAATCCGAATAATAAATGGGCACCGCTTTTGGCCGCCATTATCATGATTAGTGTGTTTTTAATTCCTCATTCCATGCTAGGGTCTGAAATAGATCATACAGCCATGAACATAAATCCATAAAAAATGACCTCTCTCATAATTATTGCAACAACAGTTCTTGTTTCTTTTCTCGCATTTTCAAATCGAATTCTGTTCGATCGATTAAAATTTAATGCTTACTTCATAAAAAATAGCCGTGAATGGTATCGTACGCTCACCTACGGATTCGTTCATGCCAGCTGGATGCATTTACTAATTAATATGTTTGTGCTTTATTCCTTTGGAAAAGTGGTAGAACATTTTTTTGGGTTTTTGTTTTTCGAAAAAGCACAGTTTTATTTCGTTTTGATGTACATTTCAGCTCTGGTTGTATCTGTACTACCCGATTTGCAAAAACATAAAGAGAATCCCACGTACAATGCTGTGGGAGCGTCTGGAGCCGTATCTGCCGTTGTTTTTACCAGTATTTTATTTTTTCCATTAGGTGAAATTTATCTGTTTTTTATCCCTTTTGGAATCCCCTCTTTTATTTTTGGTTCTGTCTATTTAATATATTCAGCTTTTATGGCAAAAAAACAAAACGACAATATTGGCCATATGGCTCATTTTACGGGAGCTGTTTTTGGATTTATTTTTCCAATCCTCTTTAAACCCAAGTTGTTTATTTTGTTTTTGAATCAGATTTTTAGCTATTTCTAGTTCCTTTTTTCGAGATTTTTAACTTTAATTAATGGCGAATTAAATGCATTGTTTATTTTAAAGTGCTAAGTTTGTAATTAGAATGATTCAAAAAATCATTTTTTTTTGTTAATAAGCTTATCTATAAAATGAAAAAACACTTATTTAGTTTGTCTTTCTTGGTTTTATTGCTTTTTAATTTTTCGGCATATGCCCAAATAGAACCCGAAGAGTTGATATTGGATGAAGACTCACTATTGCTTTTAGGAAAAACAGATGACGATACGATTCAAATTGATGAAATTGAAGATGTTGTGGAGGTAATTGAAGTAGATTTAAACAATTTGCCATCGGCTCATATTTATGATTCGTGGAATACAGAACACATTCGTGTAAATCGCACAAACAGTCGTGACTTAAAAGATACGATCCTTGTTTTGCTGGAAGGAGACCGGAATTTCGTTTTTCCGTATAAAGGAAAAGTGATTTCTACATTTGGTCCTCGTGGCCGAAGAAATCATTCGGGCATCGATATCAAACTGAACAATGGCGATCCCGTTGTGGCTGCTTTTGATGGAGTTGTTAGAGTGGCCCGAAACTATAGCGGATACGGCAAATTAGTCGTGGTGCGGCACTATAATGGATTGGAAACCGTTTATGCTCATTTGTCCAAAATCAGTGTAAAGCTAAACCAAGAAGTGAAAGCGGGAGATTTGTTAGGGCTAGGAGGGAGAACTGGAAGAGCTACCACCGAACATTTACATTTTGAAACCCGATATAAAGGAGAAGTGTTTCATCCTTGTCATATTTTAGATTTCGACCATCATTGTTTGGTTTCGGATACTTTGTTTTTAGATAAACAAACTTTTAAAATGTCTCGAACCCCAGTAAAAAATCATTCTGTTTTGGCAAGTAACAGCACTGTAGAAACGAATAATGATAGCGATGAAGCAGAACAAGTTTTGGATAAAAAACCTGAACCCATCACGAAATCTGATATTGTTGATTCAAAACCTCAATTATATCATGTAAAATCTGGGGATACTTTGTATAAAATTTCTCTCAAATATAGAATTCCAGTTAAAAAACTGTGCGAAATAAACAAAATAAAAGAGACAGACATTCTTAGTATTGGTCAAAAAATTCAATTGATGTAATAATATTCGATGTCTTCAAATGGTTCTTGTTTTTATATTTTAGAAATCTTATCTTTGTAAAAACATTCCAATCATGAAGTCATTTTTTATTTCTATTTTAATACTGTTCCATTTTGGGTTATTTGCACAGTCATATCAGTCCATGCGAATCCCTTCTGCTCGCGTTTTTAATATTTCAGGTGTTGATAATGAGTGGATTGTAACGGTAAAAAACACAGATTCAATCACAGTTGGCAATTCAAAATATGCCCGAATGTTTAAAGAGGCTAAAGAACAGCAAGAGGCTTTATTTCCCAGAAAAAACAGTTTACCCAACAAAAATTTAATCGAAAAAGCAGATCAACCCAAAGTTCAAATGGGCTTTAGTGGCAACGCGTGGGGTGGAGGAACACCCAACGATAATACATTGGCAGTTTCCAACGGAAAAATGCTTTTGTCCGCCGTTAATTCAAACATTTATATTTATGATTTAAATCATGAAGAAAAGCCAGATTCTCTGGTCAAAAATGTGAGTTTTAATGCTTTTGCATCTGCCGTTCAGGATATTAGTACGCATCAATACGATCCAAAACTGACGTATGACCCAGAAGAGGATAGATTTATTTTGGTTTTTTTGGCAGGAAGCACCAGCAGCTCTTCCGATATTGTATTGTGCTTTTCTTCGAGCAACAACCCTTTGGATGATTGGTATATGTACACTTTGCCCGGAAATCCTTTGAACGATACTTCCTGGTTTGATTATCCAGCCATAAACTTAACAAAAAACGAACTTTTTTTAACCGGAAATTTGCTCAATGACGAAGGTGCATGGCAGGTTTCTTTTAAACAAAGCATTATTTGGCAAATAGATAAGTTTAATGGATACAACGGTGCGGAGCTAAATGTTCGTTTGTGGCACGACATCGGTTTTGCAGGAATCCCCAATCGTAATATTCATCCCGTGGCAGGCAGTGATTATTTGCCCGAAAAAGAGATGTATTTTTTGTCGAATCGGAATTTTGATTTACAAAACGATACTCTTTTTTTGATGCACATTTCGGGTACGCAATACGAAACAGAGACTCAGTTTACAGTTAAAGCCGTTCTTGCCGATAAAGCATACGGAATGCCGCCAGATGCCCGCCAAACAGGAAATCATCGCTTGGCTACAAACGACTCTCGGGTTTTGGGAGCTTTTTTGCACAACAATAAAATTCAGTTTGTTGGAAATACCATTGATACTTTATATGGTTCTGCAGGCGTATATCATGGTCTTATTACAGGCTATAAAACAGAAAACCCCATTTGCAAAGGTCATATTATCTCTGACTCTATTGTTGATTTTGGATATCCAAATATCTCTTTTTCAGGAAAAAAAACCAATGACGACCAGGCGATTATAAGTTTTACCTATTCTGGCCCAGTTCCGACATTGTATCCCGGATTTACAGCTGTTTTTTACGAAGGAAATTCAAAATATTCAGATACTGTTGTATTGTGTCGGGGCGAAACATACATTAATATTATTTCCGGTGTCGACCGCTGGGGCGATTATTCAGGTTCCCAAAGAGTGTATAATGATCCTGGAACGGTTTGGGTAAGTGGTACATATTCTGTAAAAATTGGGGTTTATAGAACCAACGCAACCTATATTGCTCAACTGAAATCACCTTTTGAAATGCCCGAAGAGACAGCGAAAGTATATGACAAAAAAGTAATTGTTTATCCAAATCCGACAAGCGATTTAGTGCATTTCGATTT
>JAQUGA010000072.1 GCA_028684405.1 Bacteroidales bacterium
ACTGATATAGGAACAAATGAGTATGTGGTTTACAAAGGAACAGGAACAAATATTACAATAACCGGACTTACAAATGATGAAGTTTACTATGCTAAAATATTTGTTCGTAAAGGAACAGAATGGTCGACAGGCGTTGAGCTTATACTATATCCAACTACTGTTACAATTCTAGAATATGGTGATTTAGCAATTGTTGCTGTAAATACAGGTCAATCAGGCGGGGACGAAATAAGTTTTGTAAGTTTCAAAAGCATTGCAACAGGAACAGCCATTGATTTTACAGATAATGGCTATGAAAGAGCAATAGCAGGTAAATGGGGAGATACTGAAGGAACAATTAGAATTACTAGAACTGGCTCAAATGTTCCTGCTGGTTCTGTAATCACTATTATTGGTGATGATGGTGGTGCTACCCCATTATTGGGTACGGATTTTAACATTTATCTTGGAGGAGCAATTGACAATGCAAACTGGACTTTGTCTTCACTTAATGGCTCTTCTCAATTTAACATGAATAGCTCAGATCAAGTATGGATAATGCAAGGAGGCAACTGGATCAATCCTGCAGGAGAACATAATGCTACATATTCTGGGAACGTACTATACGGATGGACAGCTATTGGTTGGTTCGCAAATCCCAATTATGCGAGTACATCTGGATCTACAATTTATCCTGGCTGCGAATGTGCAACAACAAACGTTTTTGGGAAAACTAATGCAGATAAAGTTAAATACACTGGTTTATTAACCGCGGCAACTAGAACCGAATGGATAGGCAGAATTAATGACCCTAGCAATTGGACAGATTATTCATCTAATGCCTTATTTGATGCTGGTTTGCCTGCGTACAGAGATAGCGGTGCAACTTTTACAATTACTGCTGGTTCTCTAACTGTAGGCAAATGGGCAGGATATAAATCAAGCGAGTGGTGTGATTGTGCGAACTGGTACAGCCTTAAAGTGCCTGACGCAAGTATAGATGTTGAAATTCCAATTGTTAATACTCCTCAATTTGAACTTATCCTCGAAAATGACACTGATTGCACAGCAGAATGTAAAAGCTTAAATATACTTGGAACTGTTTCAAATAACGAAGGTGCTATTCTCAAAGTTTACGATGACTTTGTTCTAAACACTGGTTCTGTTGACTTTAGTGTAAACACAATTGACATTGAAATTGGTGGAGATATTATTATTGATGATGCATCAAACTTCTTAACATCCAAAGTTAACCTAACTATGAACGGAACAGTTTCACAAACATTTAATGTTGAGGGTGCTACACTTGAAACAATACAATTAAACAGTCTCAAGCTCACATCTGGCGGCACTAAAACAATTGCTGATAATCTAAAAATTACAACAGACCTTTCGGTTGACAACAGCATACTTAATTTCAGCACTTTAGGCAGCAGTCTTACCATTGACGGAAATATTACTCTTCAAAACGGAGCGACAATGCACAATAATAATAAATCAAATCTTGATATTATATTGTCAAGCGGAACATCTCAAACATTAAGAGGAAGCGGAAATGCGATAAAGGCCAGAACAATTTCGGCGGATAAAACAGATGCAAATCTAATTCTTTCTAACACAGGTGGCACAACATTCCTTGAAATTGGTTCACTCGGCAATTTTAGTATAAAAGGAACAGGAGTTTTTACCGACAATGCTGCAACAATCCAAACTGATGATGATTTATATTTAGGTGGTGACGGAATATCGAATTACAATCTCACGGGAACTGTTATTTTCACTGGGGCAAATGTAAGCGATCAGATGTTACTTTCTAATAATTTAGGTACAGGAATGATAAATGCAGAACTTAATAATCTGACTGTTAAGGGTGGAAATCTTAAAATTATGCCTGCTACTGGTTCGTCAACTCTTGTAATTAAAAAAGATTATCGGGTTGAGAATACTGGAACAGTTAGTGCAAATGGCAATAATCTAAATATCGGAGGTAATTATTTTGTAAATTCGGATGCTTCATTCGACGCAAGTGCTATTACTGTAAGTTTAAATGGTGCAACAAATCAAAACCTTTCAGCCAATGGCAGCATTGAAACTTTCGGAACTTTGGTTGTAAATAAGTCAGCAGGCAATGTAATTCTACAAGATAATATTGAAGCAAACGCTCTTAATCTTACAGCAGGATTGATTACAACCGGAGCGAAAAGAGTCTTTGTAAGCAATACGACTCCTGCAAATCTTAGCAATTATTCAACTGCATCTTATATTAATGGTAATCTTCGACGAGCAGTTTCCTCATCAGGTAGCTACGATATGCCTGTCGGTAATGTCACAAACTACGAGTTGGCTAATATTCTTCTTAACTCATCTACAGATTTGAATTATCTTGATGCTTCTTTTCATCCTATCGATGCTGGTGATTTAGACATTAGTGGTTTAGGATTAATCGTTGGAGTCACAGAAGTACAAACTTTATTAAATGGTGGGTTCTGGACTTTAAGGCCAAATATTGAAACCTCTGCAGTAAATTATAATGTTGGTCTAACATTAGTTGGTTCTACAAATATAGGAACAACTGCTGATCAACACACTATTGTGAAACGTGATAATGGAGGCTCTGATTGGGGTATATATGGTAGTCATTTAAACTCTACTCAAACATTAAATGGTAGTACAATCTATGCATATCGTTCTAATATTAATTCTTTCTCCGATTTTGCTATTGCAAAGAACGATTTTAACTCTCTTCCAGTAGAACTGCTAAATTTTATTGCTAATTGCCAAAACAATGCCGTCGAAATTCTCTGGTCAACTGCTTCTGAAACAAACAGCAGTCACTTTGTGCTTGAATACAGTTTGGATGCTTTAAACTGGAACTATTTAGCTTCTACTGAAGCAGCAGGCAACAGCAACAGCTTGGTAAACTACAAATACACCACGAATCAAAAGAGTGCTTCTTATTTCAGATTAATTCAAGTGGATTTTGATGGACAGCAAGCGATATATGGACCGATTTCAAACAATTGCCAAAATGATCCTTCAAAATTATTGGTGAAAGTTTATCCAAATCCTTTTCATCAAGAAATTAATTTGATTGTAGAGGATGTTGAAAGTGCATTTTTCGTCATTGAAATTATTGACCTCAATGGAAGAATCCTTAAACGAAAAGAATTCTCGAATCAAGCTCATGTTGTCATAACCACCGAAGATTTATCCGAAGGTGTATACTCATTGCGAGTTATAACGCATTCTAAATCAGAAGTTTTCAAACTGATTAAACAGTAAGAGTTTCGGGGTCGTTGAGCGAAGTCGAAACGCCCCCAAATCTCGTTCAACAACTCTAAAATCGGCAACACCATTACACTCACCCCGAATCCCTAGGATTCACAGATTTGTAGAAAACAAAGCAATATTTAAAATACGACCTTGTATAGGTCGAATAATTTCTATTGAAAAATTAATTCTATTAATATGCAATCCCTTCGGGAGGTTACCCAGTCACTGAGTTACTAAAAAATTGCTCTTATTCTTTGAGTTTTTTCCTAACTTCCTTCATAAAATCTGGAAGTTGCCTAAGTGCTGCTAATTCTCTCCATTTTTTGCGAGCATCTTCGGCAGGAATGCCAAAGTATACTTTTCCATTGCCTTCGGTATCTTTATCCAAGGCGGAGGTGGCTAAAACAACTGTTCCTTTTTTGATAACCAAATCTTTGTTGATGGCTACTTTTGCCCAAATCAAACATTCGTCTTCAATTACTGTAACTCCTGCAATGGCTGATTGAGAGCCGATTAAGCAGTGTTTCCCAATCTGTGTGTCGTGTCCAACTTGAACCTGATTGTCGAATTTTGTTCCTTCGCCAATAATTGTATCTCCAGAAACTCCGCGATCAATCGAACACAAAGCACCCAGTTCAACATTATCTTCAATAATAACCCGACCGCAAGAGTACATTTTGTCCCATTTTTCCAGACGTTTTTTAAAGTAATAAGCATCTGCTCCAATCACACAATTGGCATGAATGGATACATTATTGCCAATAATACTGTGGTCATAAATGGTAACATTGGGATGAATAATACAATTTTCACCAATTTTCACATGATTTCCAATAAAGCATCCGGGCATAATCAATGTATTTTTTCCAATGATGGCGGTTGAACTAATTTGTTGATTGGAAGGATTGAATTTTCTGAAAAATAGTACTATTTTATTGTAATCTCTAAAAGGATCGTCGGTAATAATTAATGTTTTACCCTCCGGACAATCGGTCTCTTTATTGATTATTATGGTGGTGGCTTTTGATTCTAAAGCTTTTTGGTAATATTTGGGATGGTCAACGAAAGTAATATCACCGGGTTCAACCATGTGAATTTCGTTTATGCCTGATACAGAAGTTTCTAATGAGCCCAATACCCTTGCTGGCGAACCAATTATTTCTACAATTTGTTTAATTGTATAAGTAATTTCAAACTTCATTAATATATGTGTTGATTGTTTATTTTACGAGCAAATAATTATATGGTATATATAAAAAAAACCCGTAGGGGGTTTTTAAAAAAGTTTATTCTTTTACGCGTTCCGAGTATTTGTTTGTTCTGGTGTCTACCTTTATTTTTTCTCCTTCGTTGATAAAAAGAGGAACCATTACTTCCGCTCCGGTTTCAACAATGGCTCTTTTGGTAGCATTGGTCGCCGTGTCGCCTTTAACACCAGGTTCGGATGAGGTAATAAGCAGTTCTACAAATGCCGGAAGCTCACAAGTGAGCGGTGTTTCTGTATCCACATGATATAAAATCTCAACTTGTTGACCCTCTTTTAGCAATCCAGGATTGCTAATCAAAGATTCTTCAATGCTTAATTGTTCATAGGTCTCTAAGTGCATAAACACGTAGGTTTCAGCCCCTTCTTTGTACAAAAACTGATAAGGTCTTCTTTCCACTCTGGCAACGTCGATTCTAACGCCCGAGTTAAAAGTGTTTTCCAAAACTCTTCCGGTTTTTAAATTTTTCAATTTTGTACGAATAAAGGCAGGCCCTTTGCCAGGTTTTACGTGTAAAAACTCTGTAATTACATATAAATCACCGTTGAATTCTATGCATAAACCATTTCTTATATCTGCTGTAGTAGCCATAATTTTATTATTAATATATCAAGTTGCAAAAGTAAACTAATTTATTCAATTCTCAAAACATCACGAATTAGGGTTTAATCAAAAATCATGAAATTTCTACACCTAATATCAAACAAATACAAGGCTTAATGTACTGTTTATTTGTTTTAAAATTTCGAGAATTTATTTTTGAAATCACTAAAACTATTTTATTAAAAAACGCAGAGGTTTATATAAAAGCCTCTGCGGTCTTCATAGAAAAAACGGTTCCCCTTCCTTTTTTTCTATTTTTTCTATGTCTAACAAAAGTATTTTGAGAATTAATCCTTCACGCAACGAACAGAAAATGCACTTTGTTTGGTTGCCCAACTCTTGTCAACTCTGCTGTTTGCAGATGATAGTTTTCGATAATTGGCACCGCCGGTAGCGGGTTGAGTCGAGGTCCAATAGTATGTGTCCTTGCCGATAAATCCAAACGAGAAAAGCACAAGTGATCCGGCAGGAAGTGCCGTAAAACCTGTTTCGTTTGATGCTTCAGTGTTTGGATTTGCCCAATGCGAGGTTCCAGTTTCTTTTAATTTGCCACCTGCAATACTGTCGCCTCCAAGTTGTGCAGTTAATTGGCTCCATTCTGCATCGTTAGGCAAATGCCATCCGCTTGGACACACTCCTTGAACTCCTATCGGATTAGAGTTGCTCGGAGCACCATTCATGGCCGCAGGCCAGTTGTATAATACGCCGTACGTTTTGTAGTTGTCCGATGCTTTAGCAACATTGACATTGGTTCCTTCATAATTATATACATAATATAAAGGCAATGTATCTGAACTTGCAGTGGTGCCTTCCACTTTTGGTAAATATTTCAGGTTTTCTGCCATCCATACTCGACCACCGATGGTTGTACATTTATAAACGTTTCCATCTCTTGCATCGGTAAATGTTTTAATTTCATCTTGTTGCTCTTTGTCATCATTGTCTTTTTTGCAACTGCTTGCAAAAACTAAAAATAACCCCATTAAGAGCAATTGGTAAATCAAAAAGTTTGTTTTGGTTTTCATTGTTTTGGTTTTTTAATTATAATTATTCACCTTACTTTTCTGTTGGATTTTCGAATTTTTTAAAAGGAGAACTAAACATTAGAAAAAAATCTATTTATTTCCGAAAAATATGTGTAAAAATAATCGAATAAATTGAATTGCCAAAATTTTAGAAAATATTTGTTTAGTTTCATATATGAACTGACTTTTAGATATGCACTGACTTTTAGAACATTTCAATATTTTTCGAAAAGCGGAACTATTTATCAAAAGCAAAAAACTGTAATTTTTAAAAATATTTCGTTTATTTCTTGCAAATGTTAAACATTCAGTTTATTATTGCACATTATATAATTCATTTACCATTAATAATTTTTAGTATGAAGAAGATTCTATCGTTTATTTTAATCATAAACATGTTTATGATTTCATTGGCACAAGTTGTTTCTTTTAAAAGCACTCCCATCAAGTTTTTCAATACCGCATTTCGCATGGATTTGTATAAAAATGACAAAAATGAAGTCATTCTCAATCCATTGTCTCATGCTATGTTCAAATCAGATCCCTTTTATGATGCACAATCACACAATGGGAAACTGAATCTTTATCACTACAATTCTGATTTGAATTTTGTCAATAATTCGGAAACAAATTTTTCGGATTATTCTATGCTTCAAACATTTAGCCTTGGCACCGAAAATGCAGCCATTTTAGAATCATATAATAATGATATTTGGACTTTGGCTTATGCTGCTTTTTCGGATTCGAAAATGAGTGCCAATCAAGGAAAAAAGCTTTGCGAATTTCCGATTGGAAGTAAACGCAACAAAAACTTATCTGTTATTGTATCTCAAAACAAAGAGTATTTTGCACTATTTAATGCCTTTGAGATAAAAAATGCCAGCATTATTAATGCTGCAGTTTATGATAAAGATTTCAATCAAGTGTGGATTCGCAAAGGAATAAATATTCCAGCCAAATACGAAAATATTGGCATAGAATCGGCAACGCTAACAAATCAAGGAGATTTGTTGGTGCTGATGGAATCATATGACAGACAGCGCCGCAGTATTACTCAATACGAAATGGCTGTACTTTCGATAAATGGCGAAAAAAACGAAAAAGAGCTTGTGCCTGTAAAAGGCATGTTGCCTATGCATAGCAAGATTTTAGTTAATAATAATTCCTTTATAATAAGCGGCTTATATCTATTATCTGACACCAAAGGTTATCAGGGTTTATATTCAGTAGTGAGCGAAATTGAAACACCCGATTTTTCAAAAATTGAAAGCATAAAATTCACTTCTAAATTTATCAATGATTTTTCGTTTAAACCAAATTATAAGGGAAATAAACCTTTAGAAATGGAAAATATTCGCATTCGCGAAATTCATCCAACGGCAGATCTGGGATATATTATTATTGCAGAAGAACAGTTAATTACTCAGTTCAGTTCGCAAAAAACATTGGTTGATTATTATTATGATGACGGTTCTATTCTTTATGCGAAAGTTAATAAAGAGGGTAGTTTTGATTTTGTACACTCCATTCCACGCTTGAATTATTCCAAAAATACCGGAGGAAATGTAAACTCATTTTCGAGTTTTGCGAATGAAAACTCAGTTTATCTTTTCTATAATTTTGGCAGCAAATTTGAAAATCTGCCTTTGGATAAAGTTAAAAAGAATAGTTTTCCATCTAAGTCAAATGCTATTATGTGCGTTGAAATTGATATAAAAACAGGTAAAAACAAAAGATTTAGCATATTGCCAGCCAATCAAAAAGCACTTTGGATCGAACGCCAAGTATTGCCTTTGGGGGATAAGGAATTTGCTTTTGTTGCTCGAACTTTATCCAAACGCTTTTTATGTAGAGTTGAGCTTCAGTAGCCTTTGCGTAAAATAAGTTTGCTCGATGCAGAAAACTGTCTATTTTATAAATAAATTCCAATGAAATCTTATTCGGTTTTGAAAATCAGCATTTTAATTGCTTTGCTTTTTGCTTTTAAATGGGCATTAGCACAAACTCCAATGGATAGCTATCAGCCACTAAAGCCATCGGGCGAAATGCCAAAAGTTTTCAAAACACATTTTTTTAATCGTTTTGAACAGAGGGAAAAAGAGCTAAAAGAGGAGTTCAACGAAAAACATACCGATTTTGCTTTGCAAAGTTCATACTATTTTGATTTGCTTCTTCAAAGCGGACGCTTGATTTATGGCTCTCCTCTAAATAAATATGTGGACAATATTGCAAATGAAATTCTGAAATATCAACCGGAATTGCACAATAAAATCTCATTTTATATTCTTCGAGTTCCTTACGTAAACGCCTTTGCCCTAGATCCAGGAATTATTTTGGTGACGACCGGATTGTTGGCAAAAATTGAAAATGATGCACAATTGGCGTTTATCCTTTGTCACGAGATGATTCATATTATTAAAAAACACAATATTGACTTATATCTTACTAAGAGAAAACTTAAAAAAGAGCAAAACCCCAAATTTGAAAGCAATATCGACACTCGAATTTACAAATACCATTTTCGCTCGCGTGAAAACGAAAATGAAGCTGACAAATTGGGCATGGAAATGCTTCTTTCCAAAACCGATTTTGAAGTCAATATTTCGGATGGAATTTTTCATGTTCTAAAATATGGACATATGCCATTTGCCGAAAAAGAGGGTTTTATTAAACAATTTGAAACAGAACTTTATGCTTTTCCCAAAAGAGTTCTTTTGGAGAAAATTTTGCCTCCCATCAAAAAAGAGGACGAAAATGATACTTTAAGTACTCATCCAAATATTGAAGTACGAACAATAGCACTCAAACAAACAGCTGCTCCTTTTGCAAGAGAGGATCGAAAATTGTTTTATACCAATGTTCAGGATTTTAAAAACATGCAGCAATTAGCACGTTTTGAAATGATTCATTACCAGTTACTTAATCATGAATATGTGGAGTCAATTTACAATGCCTGGGTGATGCTTGAAGAATTTCCAGAAAATCGTTTTTTGCAACTCGCCATGGCTACCTCTTTATATGGCATTGCGAAATATAAAACCAACGGTTATGCCAGTGAAATCATTCTTCCATATCGCGAACAGGAAGGAGAAATGCAGATGCTTACTTATTTTTTTCAACGACTGAATCGCCTTGAAATGCCTATTTTGGCAATGAAGTTTGCCTGGAACTTGAGTCAACAAATCAAAAGTGATTATTTGAGAAATATAATCATTGATCTTGCTTCTGAAATAAAATCACAGAATATTAAACTAAACGATTTTTCTAATCAGAAAAACATCTCAAATGTTAGCTTAGAAGAGCTTTTTAAAGGAGATGCAAAATCAAAATTCAAAAACGATCAAGTCTATCTCTCTTTTGCCTTTGCAAATCTACTTGATTCACCCGATTTTATTGAAGTATTCAATCAGGCAGAGTGTGTCAAAAAGGATGATATTGATATTTTGCAAAAACGAAAATCTAAAAAGGTAAGTCATGAACCTATTCATAAGATTATCACCTTTAACCCATATTACGTAAAGATTGATCAAAGAAGAAAACAATCGGTCAGAATTATGACGACACAGAAAAAAGAGATTCAATTGAAAAATGATATTGTCAAAATGTCGGAAAAATTAAAACTGGATAATAAAATCTATACTTCTCATCAATTTACGGATGGAAACACTCAATATTATTCCGATTTTTCTCTTTTAAGTGATTGGTTTACAGAGTTTATAAATGTTAATAACAATTTTGAAATGCACTATTATCAAAACCAATATATGGATGATTTTAAGCAGAGAAATTCAACAAAATATCTAAACCTAATTGGTTTTTATTCGCATGTTTCAAAAACGTTCACCAAAGAAGGAATGAGAGAAGCAAAATCAAAATTGGTTCGTGCAAATATTCCCATGCTTATTTATACCCTTTTCACGCCCGATTATTCAACTTCATACCAGCAATTATTGGTGGATATGGAAACTGGAAAAATCATTCAAGGAAACAGTGCTTATTCTAGCGATAATAGCCGATCTGATTTTATGAACAGCAATATGTATCATTCGTTGAATCAATTAATAAAACCGAAATAATGAAGCAAAATATAATTAAGAAAATAATTTTATTGAATCTTTTTATTCTGTTTTGGTCGCTTATGTACGCTCAAAATGCTGGATATATGGGCAAGCATCTGTTTTTGAAGTACAATAATTATACAAATTTATATTTCCCTAAAACCAATAATGCAACCGTTGATTATCCGTTTCCGATGCGCCATAATTTTGGAATGGAATGTATTATTCATCCAAATATAGTATTGGGTGGGTTTTACACTATGGGGAAAACAAATTTTAGAAGAAATGATGACATTGGAATAATTGATAGTCAAGGAGGAGAAATTGCTCTTAAGTTTTTCCCAAACACGTATGCTCCAATTGGTTACTATTCAAGAATCGGTTTTGAATTTAGCACGTCAGAATGGTCTATTATGCCCTATTATTCGGAAAATAAAATAAAGGGAGATTTTTCTAATTATGTTGCCAGTGTAGAATTTGGGAAATCGGGAATATTCTTCAATCGATTTACCTATACTTTAGGAGCCCAATATGGTTTACGCATGAACCTTACATCTTTTAGCAAAAAGAAATCCGATTCAATTTATCCCCAAACACGCATGTTTTATCATCATTTATGGAGCATGCATTTTGGAATTGGCGTTTTGCTGTTTTAGAAAACTCTTTTAAAAAAATGACTTATTCGTCGGAATAACTTGTCTCTATTTCGGGAGTTGCTTTTTCTTCAGGAGTGATTTCTTCAGGAGCAACAACTTTTTTTTCCACCATTTTTAATTTTGAAAAGTCGGTTCCAGGATCGATAATACTTCCTCCTTCGCAAAGAATGGTGCGGGATGGATATTTTTCAATCATATTGTAATCATGACTTGCCATAATTATGGTTCTGCCTGATTTATTTACTATATTGTGAAGTACTTCCATTATTTCTATGGATGTTTCAGGATCTAGATTTCCAGTGGGTTCGTCGGCTAAAATAATTTCAGGATCATTGATGAGAGCTCTTGCTATGCAGACTCTTTGTTGTTCGCCACCCGAAAGTTGATGAGGCATTTTAAAACCTTTGGTTCCCAAGCTTACCGTTTCTAAAACAG
>JAQUGA010000073.1 GCA_028684405.1 Bacteroidales bacterium
GTTTCGTTTTTTGTTAATGTTCTATTTTAATTGCAAATATATTCTAAATAATCCAATAATGGTAATTTTCGAGGCATGATTTTTTTATTTTATTCCCCTAAACATTCTTCTCCATCGGATTTTACCCTCTGTCCATTTTTTAAATTTATCAAGAGACAACCAAACAAAAATGGCTTTTCCGGCAATGTGATCTTCCGGAATAAAACCCCAGTAGCGAGAATCCGCAGAATTATGTCGATTGTCACCCATCATCCAATAGTGATTCATTTTAAACGTATAACTGTCTGTCAGTTCTCCATTGATGTAGATTTTATCGCCTTTTACTTCGAGTTTGTTGTCTTCATATTTTTCAATAATGGCTCTGTAAAGAGGCAAAGTAAGAGTGTCTAGTTTTACCGTTGTGTTTTCTTTGGGGATAATAATGGGACCAAAGTTATCTCTGTTCCAGACATACGAAGCGTGATGTGGAAAAATATTGGGATCTCTTATCGAATCTGAAGCGATGAGTGGTTCAATGCCTGTCACATTGGGTAGTTTTTTCATGGCTTCAATCATATCCGAGTTTAAAGAATATATGTAGATGTTGGGATTTATTGCCAAGCTGTCGATCAAACGCAGAATCGTAGTTTCGTTGATGGATCTTTCGGGCATATATTGAACGAATTCGATGGCTGCAAAACGATCTTCTTCGTTGATGTGCATCGTTTGGCGGATTTTCGGATTGATGTCAAAACCATTGGTATAGACAATGTATTGGAATTGAATGTTTTTTGGAACATATGCTACTTGGTCGTTGATGTAGAGTTCGCGATTCCTTACTTCGAGTTTGTCGCCAGGCAAAGCCACACAGCGTTTGATGTAGTTTTCGCGTTTGTCAACAGGGCGAGAAACGACTGTAAAATTATCCTGCACATATTGCCATCCAGAACCCGGTTGATAAGCCTTGCCCATGCGTTGTATTTGAGCATTTTCATACTCTCTGACCAATTGGTAATAGCTCATGTTTTGTGCTTCCAAAGCCACCGTGTCGCCATCGGCATAATTGAATACCACCGCATCATTTCGATGTACTTTGCTAAAACCAGCAAATCTGTAATATGGAAACTTAATCCATTCCACATACGATTTTTTAAGTTGCGTCATGGGCATGGTGTGATGAACAAATGGAATTGCAATGGGCGTTTGTGGCAATTTTGGACCGTAGTGAATTTTACTTACCGCCAAAAAATCGCCCACCATTAATGAACTTTCCATAGACGAAGTGGGGATGATGTAGAATTCAATTAAAAATGCACGAATAATGTAAGCGGCAGCAACTGCAAAAAGCAAAGCATCTACCCACTCTTGTACGAAAGTTTTTTTTCGTTTGGGCAATTGCGACAGATGAGTAAATTTCTCTTTTTCGGAAAATGCTAAATAGGGCATCATCACTATTGGCAAAAGTGTTCCTCCCAATAGATGGCGATATTTTGTTTTGCCAAATGCCCGAATGGTTTCCCAAATGCTAACTTGGAGCATGAAAAAGTTTAAAAATGGCACAAAATAAAGAATAAACCACCAGATTGGTTTTTGCAATATCCTCAACCAAACGTAAACATTAAAGATGGGAATCAAGCTATACCAGTTTTTTTCGCCTGCTTTTTCAAAAATTTTCCAAAGTGAAGCTATAATGGCAACGATTGATAATATGCTGAAACCAGCAAGAAATGAGAGAGGAATGGTCATGATTAAATAGATTTTTACTTTACTTATTGCAAATTAACGAAATATTTTTAGACATATTTCAATTCAAGTCTTAAAAAACTTAAAGGACTTTTTTAATTTTATTTTTTGTTGAAAAAAAGCTCTGTTTAGCAATTTGGGTTTTGATTAAAAATCATAGACATCTTTTACTGAATAGAAGCCTTTTTTGGCAACAATCCATTCGGCTGCAAGCAAAGCACCCTGTGCAAAGTTTTTCCGGTTTAGAGCCATATGTTTTATTTCAATTGTTTCGTTATCAGATTGATAAGAGACAATGTGCGTGCCTGGAGTATTGCTGATTCTTTTGGAAGAGATGACTGGTGTAGACATGCTTGGTGACTCTGTTTCGCCAAGTTTAGAGGAGACCGTTTTTACAATATCGTTTGCCAAAAAAAGAGCGGTTCCGCTTGGGGAATCAAGTTTGGCAGTGTGATGTACCTCTTCGATGTCTACTTCAAATTCGGGATAGCTTGCCATCATTTCTGCGAGTTTTTTATTGACTGCAAAAAACATGTTTACTCCAACGCTAAAATTAGCTCCCCATACCAAAGATTGATTTTTTTCCAGACAGAGGTTTTTGAGTTCTTCGCGTGCATCGTTCCAGCCAGTTGTGCCAACGACTACGGGTAGGTTGCGGTCAAAACATTTTTGGATGTTGGAAACAACCGACGAAGGCGTCGAAAATTCAATGGCAACATCGGCTTTTTCGAGTTCGTCTTCATACTCTTCCCATTCTTCTTCCGAATCAATGATTGAAACGAGAGTGTGATTGCTTTTTTCGATGAGTTTTTCAATCTCTTTCCCCATCTTTCCGTAACCAATAATTGCAATATTCATAATTGATTTTCTAAAATTTCAAATGTAAGCTAATGCCTGAGGTGTATGCCGTTTTATAATCCGAAAAAGGATTCATCTGAGGAATGGTAAAGGGCTGTATCGAAAAACTTAAGTCGTCGGATACATCAAACGAAAAAAGATGTGCATCTACACTGGCATCCAAAATGTTTAGGGCATAAACAACAACAGCGACCAAAATCGATAATTCCCGGTTTCGTTGATAATAATTTTTTAAAGAAACTAAATTCGACTCGGAATAATTTGCAAATTTTGGATTTAAATTTTCTGTTTCATTCAGAAAACGAGCCTGGAGCTCTTTCCGAAAGACTTGGTATTCTTTATTGTTTGCATAAAAAAAGTAAGCACTGCCGCCCAATCCTGCATAAACAATGGGTATTTTCCAGTATTTTTGATTGTAAGCTTGTCCTAATCCAGGCAATACTGCTGAGTAGATAGCTGCTTTTTTTGGCGAATGAAGGGCGATTTTTACAGGGATAGAGTCAGATTCCGTTGGGGTTTGAGCTTTTGCAGAAGAAACAGCGAAAAGCGACAGTAAAATCAAAAACTGAATAAACCCTGACTTCATTTTGCTATTTATTAATGATGGCAAAAATTCGTTTAAAATCGTCGTCGTTTTTAAAATTAATCTGAATAGATCCTTTGCCTTTGAGGTTGCGTTTAATCTCTATTTTGGTATCCAAAGTTTTAGATAATTCTTTTTTAGATGTTTCAAAACTTGCAGGCAGACCAATTTTTGCTTTTGTTTTGAGTGCTTCGTCATCGTTTAGTTTTTTTGCCAAAGATTCGGTGCTTCTAACAGATAATTCCGACTGAATCACTTTTTTGCATAAATCTTCTTGTTTAGAAACATCAGGAAGTCCCGCAATAATTTTAGCATGACCCATGCTGATTTTCTTGTCGCGAACGGCTAGTTGAACCGAAGATGGGAGTTTTAATAAACGTAAAAAGTTAGTAATGGTACTTCTGTTTTTTCCTACTTTTTCGCTCAATTGATCTTGTGTAAGTTGGCATTCGTCAATCAAACGTTGATAGGATAAAGCAACTTCCATGGAGTTTAAATCCTCGCGTTGAATGTTTTCCACCAATGCCATTTCAATCATCTGCTGATCGTTAACGGTGCGGATGTATGCGGGCAATTCGGTGAGTCCGGCTTTGATGGAAGCACGTAATCTCCGTTCGCCAGAAATAAGCTGATATTTGCCATTTTCGATATTGCGAACTGTAATGGGCTGAATCAATCCGTGAGCTTGAATGGATTCCGAAAGTTCTTGCAGCGAGATGCTTTCAAATTCAGTTCGAGGTTGCCATGGATTGGCTTCAATGGCTTCAATTTTGACATGACTAATTTTACCGGTTTCAATTCTGCTGGGCGAATCTTGTGCAACTACTTCTTCCGATGGAGCTGATGCACTAATTAATGCACTCAATCCTCTTCCCAGTGCTTTTTTCTGTTGTGGAGCATTCATAACTATTCTTTTTCTTCGATGGATACTGTTTTTTGCGTGTTGTCTATGGCTGTTAGATTATTGCGTTGCAATACTTCACGGGCTAAATTTAAATAATTAACAGCTCCTTTCGAGTTGGCGTCGTACATAATAATGCTTTCGCCAAAACTGGGAGCTTCGCTTAATTTTATATTTCTATGGATAACGGTTTCAAAAACCAAGTCGCTAAAGTGATTTTTAACATCTTCAATTACTTGATTGGCTAGTCGCAAACGTGAATCATACATGGTGAGTAAAATTCCCTCAATAGCCAATTCTGGGTTTAGGTGGTCTTGAACAATTTTGATGGTATTTAGAAGTTTTCCGAGTCCTTCCAAAGCAAAATATTCACATTGTACGGGAATTAGAACGGAATCGGCTGCCGTGAGCGAATTTACCGTAATTAAACCCAGTGAAGGAGCACAATCAATAATAATAAAATCGTAATTATCTTTGATTTCTGCAATTACTTTTCGCATCATTTTTTCACGATCGGGCAAATTTATCATTTCAATTTCGGCTCCTACCAAATCAATGTGGGCAGGAATCAAATCTAAGTTTGGAGTAGTGGTTTTGATAATGATATTTTGGGGCGGAACGTCATCGATGATGCATTCATAAATACTTGTTTTTATGGCTTGGGGGTCAACTCCAATACCCGAAGTTGCATTGGCTTGCGGATCGGCATCAATAATTAATGTTCTATATTCCAACACCGCCAAACTGGATGCTAAATTTATAGATGTTGTCGTTTTTCCAACACCGCCTTTTTGATTTGCAACCGCTATCACTTTTCCCATTGTATTCTCCTTTTTTGAATCTGCAAAGTTAATAAAAAAATCGTTCGACTAAATAGGGCTTTTTATTTCATTTTTTTATTTCTATTAAGTTTTTTTTAGATTTGCAAAAAAAAACAGATGAAAACCTCTGCAAAATTAGCAAAAACACTTACCGTTATTTTTCTTTTTTTAATGCTTAGCAATTTGTATTCAACCGAAAACAAAGACAGCACCTCTTTTAAAATCACTTTTAAAGGATTTGTTCGATCGGATGTTATTTTCGATAGTCGACAATCGGTTTCTGCTCGAGAAGGTTATGTTTTGTTGTTTCCACAAAAGCCCATTTATGATATAAATGGAAAAGACATAAATGAGGGAGTTCATTTGAATCAATATGCCGCAGGCAGTCGCCTAATCGTCGCTGCCGACCAGCACGTTTCCAGTAATTTTAAAATTAAAATATATTTAGAATCCGATTTTACGGGTTCATCAAATTCTACATACAATAATCTTCGTTTGCGACATGCCTATGTGCGGATTGATAAAAACAAATGTTTTTTATTGGCCGGACAATTTTGGCATCCTTTGGTTGCTGAAGATATTTTTCCAGATATGCTCTCATTAAATTTGGGCAATCCTTTTAAAAGCGCCATTCGGGTTCCGCAAATGCGATTTGGAGTGGCAAATTATCGGAATTTTGATTTGTATTTTACTGCTTCTACGCAAATTGACAATCCTTCGATTGGTCCCGATGGAAGTACTACAAAATACATGAGAGATGCAGCGGTTCCCAATTTGACAGCAAACATTCAAAAGTCGCACCAAAACTTTAAAATAGGTGCTGTGGTCGACTTCAAAACCTTGCTTTTTTCCAATGTAGATTCGGTTTTAGGAATGCAGAAAACAAATCTTAACTCAATGGCTTATTCGATTTATGGAAAATATGAAAATCCAAAGTTTTTATTCAAAACTCAATTTATTTATGGCGAAAATATGTTCGACCATGTGATGCTCGGAGGGCTTGCTCAAGCCGAACAAGGATATCGTTTTCAATCTTCTCAAACGGCTTCGGGATGGATAAATGTTTTTTGGAAAACCCCAAAAATGAATCTTGGTTTTTTTGCTGGATATACTGAAAACATGGGATACAAGGCTGCAACAAATGGAAGTTTCTTTGCCCGAGGTTCCGACATTCATTCTGTATACCGCATTGCACCGCATTTTATGTATAAGGCTTCATCCAGACTTTTGTTTTATTCCGAAACCGAATTAACCACTGCCAACTACGGAATTCCAGATGCACAAGGAAAAATCAGCAGTTTTAAGGCCGTTTCTAATTTACGAGAAAATATTTCTGTCGTTTTTCTGTTTTAAGAAATTCAAAAGAACACAAAGTTTTCAAATAAATCTCTCTTTTTAAAGTATAAGTTGCTGTTTTACATGGGTTTATATTGTCATGGCTTAGATGTAATTTGATTTTCAAAATAAAAACTTCAATGAAATTGGCAAAAAAAGACTCTTTAAAGAAAATATTTTATAAATTTGCCGTTGTGTAATTATAACAATAGTGAAAAAGCATTAAAAGCAAACATTAATAAATTTTAATTCAAACTCTTATGAATAACAAGATTTTAAACAGGCTGATTCAAACAGTTTTGGTATTAGGCATCCTCGTATTGGTAGTTTTCATATTCAGAAGCATCATGCGTCCCGAGAAATTCCTAACAATGGCAAATGAACGCAAAGCCGTAGTTGTTGAGAAGTTAAAAGACATTAGAACCGCTCAAATCGCATTCAAAAATGTAAATGGAAGCTATGCTAAAGATTTCGATGTATTGATTGATTTTTTAGAAAATGGAAAAATGCCGATTGTAGCTAAAATTGGTGTTGTGCCCGATACTCTTACCGAAGCTCAAGCGATCAAAGCAGGCATTGTAAAACGTGATACGGTATTGGTGGATGCTTTTAGCGAAGTTTTTAAAGATAAACCAAATCTAAATGTGAAAAAACTGGGCATCATTCCATATTCAAACCAAGAAAAATTTCATATGGATGCAGATACCATCGTTAGAGGTAATATTAAAGTTCCTGTTTTTATCGTAATTGCTCCTAAAACTGCCTTTTTGGAAGGAATAGAAGATGATCCAAAATTGAAAGGTTTTGTCAATAAAATCTTATTCACTGGAATTGAAAAGCAATTTATCAAACAAGAAAAATACAAAGATTTAATTCTAGGTTCGCTTGATGATCCATCAACAAATGGTAATTGGGAGTAATTATGAGTGATTTTTTAAAAAAACAGATTTTCAAATCTGATTCTAACAACATACAATCCAATGCAAGCATTCGCCTAAAAACGAATGCTTGTGTTGTTATTGGCTCGGATAATGAGCAAAAACTGCTTTTTATTGATGAGGTAAAATGCTTAAAATCAGATGCTAAAATTGCTGATTTGCTGAGTTTTTTAAAAAGCGAATACTCCTTTTTAAATTCTTCTGCTTCAATATCTACTAAAATCATCTATCCAAATTGCTATTATACCTTGGTTCCGAAAATGTATTTTGATGAAAATCATCTAAAATCCTATTTTTTGCACGCCATCAATAAAAAAGATCGAAACGAATTTGATTATTCTTTTTCTGAACTTTCGTATGAAATGATGTGCGTAAATGCCAATGAAAAATCATATCTCAATGATTTAAAAAATTCGTTGTCAAACGCAAAATTATTTTCCGAAACAGAATCGATGATCAAAGTTTGTACAGATGATTTTTTAAGCAGAATTGAAGACGATAAAACCTATTTATACTTGTATTTTTCCGACAGTAAATGCGATATTTTACTTTTTGTTGAAGGGAAATTGTTGATAGCCAACCGGATTTCATTTAATTCTATTGAGAATTTTATTTATCATATTCTCAACACATTGCAACAGTCTGGACAATTTGCTGAACAAACAGAAGTTATTTTATTGGGCGAAATTGATAAACAATCTACTATTGTTTTGGGCTTGTCTCGTTACTTTCAGCGCATTCATTTTCTTTCGAACCAACGAAATAATGAACTCGAGGAAACATCGTATAATTATGCACTTGAAACTTTTTTGCTGTGAGAATAATTAGTGGAATTAGAAAAGGAAAAAAAATAGTTGCTCCCGCTGATTTGCCGGTTCGCCCTACAACTGATTATGCCAAAGAATCATTGTTTAATGTTTTGAACAACTTTTTCTATTTTGATGGTATCGAAGTGCTTGATTTGTTTGCAGGTACGGGAAATATCACGTATGAATTTGCTGCTCGCGAAGCCATTTCAGTCTTGGCAGTGGACAGCAATCAAGAATGTATCAACTTTATTGCGAAAACAGCAGAATCGCTCTCTTTTGAGCAGATAAAGGCGGTTAGGGCCGATGTATGGAAGTTTCTGCAAACTCATTCTGGAAAATACAATGTTATTTTTGCAGATCCTCCTTTTGACCAAGATTTTGATTTTCTACCTGATTTGATTTTTGAAAAAGATTTATTACATCCCGATGGGTTTTTTGTGATGGAACACGGCCCCAGAAAAGATTTTTCCAAACATCCCAATTTCTACCAAATGAGACACTACGGAAAAGTGCATTTTTCAATCTTTATTGGTGTAAATGAAGAGAGTGATTAAGTAACTGAGTCACAATTTTCACATAATCAGTTTTTTATAAATATTAGGCTCAATTCTTAGGCTTATTTAATTTATTTTTTTTTAAACTTTATTAACACAATCTTTGTTTTTAGTCAAACATTTTATTGGGTCAAACGTTTAGTTGTTGTATTTTTGCTACACTAAAATTGTAAAAATGATAAACAATAATAAAATGGATCACAAAATTTTACCGATTATAGATGATGTTCAATGGATTGGGGTTTTAGACCCAGATATTCGTACGTTTGATATTGTAATGGAAACCGTACATGGAACAACGTATAACTCATATTTTATCAATGCAGAAAAAAAATGTATCGTAGAGACTGCTAAAGCAGCTTTTTGGGATACTTATTTGGCGAAAATAAAGCAAGTTGTTGCTCTTGATGAAATTGAATATATTTTTGTAAATCACACAGAACCAGATCATTCAGGAAGTTTGAAAAAACTTTTGGCCATTGCTCCGAATGCTAAAGTCGTTGCCAGTGGAAATGCCATCCGATATCTAAACGATCAAATAGGAGAGGGTTTTCCTCACATCGTTGTGAAGGACGGTGATGAAATTGATTTGGGAAATAAAACCATGAAAATTATTGCTGCTCCAAACTTACATTGGCCCGACAGCATTTATAGCTATTTGGTTGAAGACAAAGTTTTGTTTACCTGTGATTCGTTTGGAGCACACTTTTGCCACCCAGAAATGTACGACGATAAAGTAGGTGATTTTGACGATGCTTTTAAATATTATTTTGATGTGATTTTGAAACCATTTAGTCGTTTTATGCTCAAAGCCATTGAGAAAATCCGTCCATTGGAAATCAATGCTATTTGCACTGGCCATGGTCCATTGCTGACCAATGATTGGAAACGTTATGTTGACTTGTCAGAACAATATGCCAACGAAGCATTGAAATCCTGCCAGAAAAATAAAATCTTGGTTCCCTATGTTTCTGCTTACGGTTATACAAAAGAATTGGGCGAGAAAATCGTAGAAGGCATGAGACAAGTAGAAGGAATTGAAGTTGATTTTTGTGACATTGAAAAAATGGATATGGAAACTTTGGGCCATAAATTGGAAACCAGTTCGGCATATCTGTTTGGTAGTCCGACCATTAATCAAAATATGTTGCCACAATTGTATATGTGCTTTGCATTGATGTCGCCACTTCGCGACAGATCCAAGCTGGCTGCCGGATTTGGTTCTTATGGATGGAGTGGCGAAGCGGAGAAAAATATAATAGGAAATATTGAAAATCTAAAACTTGCTTATTTTGGTGAATCTTGTTTCGTGAAATTCCGACCTCAAGAAAAAGATTTTAGTATATTTGCAGACTTTGGTAAACGTTTTGCCGAAAAAGTATTAGAAACTCAATGTCCATAAAATGAATAAAAAAAGGAATGCTCTGATTTTTGTCTCTATTCTGATGCTTGGTTCTATGATTTTTAAATCATGCACCCCAGAATATTATGCCGTTAAAAAGTTTAGAGAATCGACTCAAGTTTCTGTCCTATTTATACCCAATCAGGTCGTCTTTAAAACAAATTCAACCATTCAAAATTTATATCCGAATTTTACGGAATTACCACAAGAAATTCAGGATACTATTTGGAATATGAATACGCAATTATTGGAAAAAGTTCCCGATTCTTCGATTGTAGAAACATTTTATACGAGCTTCCTTAATCTTTTAAAAGAGAGTGATTTAAGAGTATATGATTCAGAAAACATGGTGGGTTTTAACACCAACGATACCAATGCTTACATTTTGAAAATTGCACAAATGGAAATGGATGAAATGAAACAAATGATTCCGTATTCGCAACCCATTGATAGTGAGACTGAACTCTATAAGGAAGTGGAAATAAACTCATTAACACTCAATGTTTGGTTTGAGTTGACAAGAGCCATAAACGATACCGCAAAGCCCGTTGTGCTGTATGCTTCGTATATCATTAGCGATGTGGTTAAGGGCAATTTCTACAATACTTTAAGCGGATATGAGTTCCGTTTTAAGCGAGACGATATTGATACAACCCATATTTTGCCCATGTCGGTAAATGCCGGCGAGATGATGGCTCAATATTTTTTCAATCACATACTAAACATGTATGCAGCTTATTATAGAAGTCCGTCCGATTATCAATTTAGATATATTGGCAATTATATTCTTAAAGGACAAGGCTACTCTTTTTATTACCCAACAGAAAATGAGCAATTTACAATAATTGCAAAAGAATAAATACATGGAAACAATTCAAACTCTTTTATCACATCGTACGATTCGAGAATACAAAAATCAAGAAGTTCCACAAACTGTTTTAGATGATATTTTAGCGGCTGCTGTTCGGGGTTCAACCACAGGCAATATGCAGTTGTATAGCATTATCATTACCCGTGATGAAGCCATGAAAAAGCAGTTGGCACCTTTGCATTTTAATCAAAAATTGGTTACAGAAGCCCCTCTGTTGCTTACTTTTTGTGCCGATTTTAATCGCTTTAATAAATGGTGCGAATATCGTGGAGTAGAGCCTGTTTATGATAATTTCTTATCCTTTAACTGGGCGTTGATTGATGCCGTTATTGCTGCTCAAAATGCATGC
>JAQUGA010000074.1 GCA_028684405.1 Bacteroidales bacterium
AATCTCTTAAATAAAGCTGTTAAAAAAAGAATAAAGCTCCAAAAAGGAGCTTCATTCATCACAGATATATAGGATTTGCAATTTAGTTCAACTCAAATTTAATGGGAAGCACCATATGCACTCTCACCGCCTTTCCACCTTGATAACCGGGTTTCCAGCGAGGCATGCTTTTAACAACACGAATCGCTTCATTGTCAAGGTAAGAATCAACGGGACGCATAATTTTAAAATTTGACAAACTTCCATCTCTTTCAACAATAAAAGCGACATAAACGGTTCCCTGACTTCCAACAGACAAAGATTCTCGTGGATATTTGGCATTGGTTTGCAGATAATTAAACATTTCGGCTTGACCGCCTAAAAACTCAGGCATAAACTCTGAAATGTGAAGAGGTACAATTTCAATAACTTCAATTTCTTCGGGTGCTTCAACAGGAAGAATACCGCTTAATGTTGCATCTTCAATAGAAGTTAAACTAATATTTGTTTCGGGCCCATCTTCAATAACATTGATAATCGAAGTAAGGGGAGCTTTGGGAATTTCCAAATCTATGGGAGGTTTTGGAACATCTGTGGAAATAACAAGGTCAACATCAATGATTTCACCTTTGTTTAAATCTATTATTTCTGCGGAACCAATGGGAGAATTCCATTCAAAAGCAGTAAGAACAAGAGTCAACGAAACCACAATTCCGAACTTGAAAAAGATTTGCTTCCATCTTTCAATATCGACTCTTTCTGATTTTTTTGTTTCCATGGCGATGTGTTTTATAGGTTTAATGTTAAAACGTTAAATCCATTGGGATTATTGTCGTTTTTTCCAAAAAAACATTAAAAAAGAATGAAAGCCTAAAAAAAGGAAATTTAGATAAAAGGAATTTTAAACCGCAGTTTACCTATGTAAATGCGATGTGATAATAGGTGCGGCCGTTGGTCGAAAACGCCGGTAGGGTTTACATGTTTGTAGAAAACAAAATAATCAATATGCGACCCGAACAGGTCGAACCATTCCTATATGAAAATTAATTGTACAAAAATGTAATCCCTTCGGTATTAGATGCCAATTGTTTATATGGTTTTGGTCGTTTCGGTTCTGTGAAAAAACCATTAATCAGCATTTTCCTCGTACACCTGCATGTCTTTGATGTTTAGTTGCAGTGTTGTATTGTTGTTCCAAATGTTTTCTTCGATGTGATAACAAATATTAAAATGCTTGGAATCTTTTACGTTTTCATAAAAATCACCCATTCCAAAAGCGATAGCAGGAATTGGATAGGAGGAGACTGTAGGGTGTACTATGTTCAATTTCAGGTGTTTATTTCCGTTGTTGCCCAGTTGTTTAGCATTTCCATCGTCATAAACCATGGTAGTCATAAAGATAGGACTCATGTTATCGGGTCCGAATGGAGCAAAAAGATTGAGTTGTTGGTAAAATTCTGGGGTAATATCGCTGATGAGAAGTTCGCTGTCGATTTCAATTTCAGGATGCAACGAGGCTTCCGTAATGGTTCTTTGAACTACTTCTTCGAATTTCTCCATAAATGCCGAAAGATTTTCAGGCAGAAGCGACAATCCAGCAGCATATTTATGTCCGCCAAAATGTTCTAAAAGAGACTCGCACTCTTCGATGGCATCATATATGTCAAAATCCTTGACCGAACGAGCAGAGCCGGTAATAAGTCCATTTGATTCGGTAAAAACAATTGAGGGTTTATAAAATTGTTCGACCAAACGAGAAGCAACAATTCCAATAACACCTTTATGCCAGTCGGGTTTATAAATGACCAGAGATCTTTTATTCCCAAACGTATCATCTTCCTTAATCAGTTGCAATGCCTCTTCAAAAGTTTCGCGATCCTTGGTTTTTCTCTCTTCGTTATATTGTTTAATTTTATTTCCAATATTAAGGGTTGCATCCAGTGATTCTGTAATTAAAAGTTTTACAGAATTTCGGCCTGTATCCATTCTTCCAGCAGCATTTATTCGCGGTCCTACGGTGAAAACCAAATCGCTAATGGTAATTTCCTTATTAAATATAGAAGTGAATGGTACTTCTTTAGTATCTGTTTTTTTGAGCGTAATATTTTGAAGAATAGTGGCCTCAATGCCAGGTCTGGGTTGGTTATTGATAATTCTAAGACCAAAATAAGCAAGAATTCTATTTTCGTCAACAATGGGAACCACGTCTGAAGCTATGCTAATGGCCACCAAATCAAGATATTTTACAATGTCATTGATGGGACGATTTAGAAATTGAGTGTATGCTTGAATTAGCTTAAACCCTACGCCACAGCCAGATAACTCTCTAAACGGATAATCGCAATCTTCACGTTTTGGATCGAGTACAGCGTATGCAGCAGGCAAAGTATCGCCGGGTCGGTGGTGGTCGCATACAATAATGTCGATTCCATACTCATTGGCTTTGGCAACTTGATTGTGTGCTTTTATTCCGCAATCTAAGGCAATAATTAATGTAAATCCTTGTTCTTTAGCATATTCAATGCTTTCTATTGAAATTCCGTATCCTTCTTTATAACGATCTGGAATATAATATTCGATATTGGCATCGTATGTCTTTACAAATGAATACATCAGTGCTACCGACGAAGTTCCGTCGACATCATAATCCCCGTAAACCAATATTTTTTCTTGATTTTTGATTGCTTTATCGAGTCGAGAAACAGCTTTATCCATATCTTTCATTAGAAATGGATCGTGTAAATTTTTTAAAGTTGGTTTAAAAAATGCTTTAACTTTCTCTTTTGTGTCAATTTGTCTTTGAACCAATAGTCGAACCAAAATTGGATGTAAATTATTTAGCTGCTTCGATAATTCATCCGTTTTTTGATTTTCTTGTTTATCCAGTATGACCCAACGTTTCTTCATTTTTTAATTTAGGGAAAAGGTAAAAGTAGCTATTTTTTATACTCTTTGCAAAGTTAAGCGCTCTTTTAACATAATTATAAAAACCAAACGTGTGCAATTAATTTTGATTAAAGCACTTAGGGAATTTTATCAAAATCCAATTTAACAAGTCCTTATAAACTTCTGTTTTGTTAATTTCATTTAATATTTCGTGACGAGCTTCTGGGTAGAGCTTTATGCTTACATCCGTCATGTTTTCCTGCTTAAATAGATTCAAAACTTTTTCGACACCTTTTCCAAAATCACCCACGGGGTCTGCTGTTCCAGCAAGGAGTAAAACAGGAAGTTCTGCTTTCATGTGCCGAACGTTTTCAGGCTGATGAATAAAATCCAACCCATTTATTAAATCGATAAAAAATGAATTTGGACAGATAAAACCACACAAATCGTCCTCTATATATTTTTGAACAACTTCCGAATCACGGGATAAAAAATCAAATTTCGTTTTGGGATTTTTGTATGCTTTATTATAATTTCCAAAAGTCAAAAAGTTAAGAAGATTTGAAGGAGAATGGGCTTTGAAAATTAATTTTTGAATATTTGCAATAACTTTTCCTACTTTTGCCGTTTTTCCGGGATGAAAAGCCGTTCCCGATAAAATTAACGCATCCAGTTCTTTGGGATATTTTATAGCAAATGTCCTACTAATAAAAGAGCCCATGCTGTGACCTAGCAAAATGTATGGCACATCAGAATGGTTCTGTTTGATGTGTTCAGAGATGGTTTTTAAATCTTTCACCACATAAGTCCAACCGTCGTTGGTCGCAAAAAAGCCTAATTTCCCGTCGGTTTGTGTAAATCCGTGACCACGGTGATCGTTGGCATAAACCACAAAACCATGGTCGACCATAAAACGAGCAAAATGATCATATCTGTCCCCATATTCAGCCATGCCATGTGCAATATGAAGAATGGCTTTGGGCTTTGTATCTTCTTTAAACCAATGGATTAGATGTAAGTTTTTACCATCAAAACTTCGTATAAAATCAGATTTTTTCTTTATCATTTTTTATTTTTTTCGTAGTACAATTCTAAACGTGGTTCCTTTTCCAGCTTGTGCACTTTTTACAAATATTTTCCCTTTGTGATATTTCTTTATAATTCGATATGCTAAGGATAAGCCTAAGCCCCAGCCGCGGGGCTTGGAAGTATATCCGGGTTTGAAAATTGTTCGGAAATCTTTTTTGGGAACCCCTTTTCCAGTATCGCTTATATCGACGTATGCTCTTTTTGAATCTGTTGTTATCTCAAAATTGATATTTCCTTCACCCGACATGGCATCGACAGCGTTTTTGCATAAATTTTCGATCACCCATTCAAACAGATAGCGATTGAGCGGCAAATTGATTTCATCGACCGGATCAGAATAGATATAAAAGTTGATTCTCGAGGAGGTTCTTGTTCTATAATAATCCACAAAATCATTTATTACTTTAACCAAATTCTCTTTTTTAAGCTCTGGAGTAGAGCCAATTTTTGAAAATCGTTGCGTGATAACATCCAATCGTTGCACATCTTTCTCGAGTTCGATAATGATGTCTTCGCTCACATTTTGCAATCGAAGCATTTCAATCCATCCAATCAGAGACGAAAGTGGAGTTCCCAATTGATGGGCGGTTTCTTTCGACATCCCAACCCAAACTTGGTCTTGTTCCGACCGCCGAGAAATGCTAAAAAGCATGTACGCCACCAGTAAAAAAATGGCAATCGCAAAAAACTGAACATAAGGGAAATATCGCAATTGCGACAAAAGAACAGATTCCTTATAAAACACAAAGCTTTTTCCCAATCCATGAATTTGAATTTCAATGGGCGAATTTTGTTGCGACATGTCTTTGATAATGGAATCCGCCTTTTCAGTAATGTGAATTGAATCCAACTGCATGTTTCCAAAAGTGATAATGTGCGATTTTGTGCTGTCGGTAATAATTACTGGAACGGATGCCGAATTTACCACTACTTCGTTGAAAAACGATTCAATCAAATCATCAATTACGGTTCTTAAATCACTATAAATTTGAGATTCTTTATAATACAAATACATGTACTGTTTGCCATAATAATTGATGGAAATGGGCGTGAACTGCGAAAATTCTTCCAAAAGTTCGCCTTCAAGAACACGAACAGAATCTGTGTTAATCTCGAAATTTACCGCACCATTAATATTTTTGTTTTCATCGGTCAGGATGACGGGAATGGTTTTGTTGTTGGAAATAAGTTCCAGATAAAAAGTAATATCTTCCGAAGGCCCCGATGTTGCTAGTTTATTGTACGCTTTTGCCAACAAATTGGCACGGCGACGTTCTTCTTCTCTAATTCGTTCAAAAAACTCTTCGGTATAATTGACAATTGCGGCTTTTCGCTGAATGGCATCAGCCCAAATTTTAATTTTGTCCCGCTCTTCGTTCGAAACTCGTTTTACCACAAAATTGGAATACACAATCGAAGCGGCAAAAATCGAGGTGACTATGCCTATCAATATCCATTTCCAGCGCTGTTTCGTATAATATATGTTCAAAATCTTGTTGTTTTAAAACACTAAAGTACAACAAAAGTTTTTATAGAAAGTTGTGTTCGTTCATTTTTGTATAATTATTGTTTCATTATATATATAAAAGATCGTATAAACAATAGTGTATTAGATAGTTATCAAACATGCTAAGAATGAAATTTCATTTTTAGCATGTTTTGTTTTTGATATTTTGCGATTATTTTCGCCATCTTTAAAAGGTATAAATTGCTGAAAATCAATGTTTCCTTTAGGGTTGAGGCAAACATTAATGAAAGCAATTTATGCCAGAAACAGTTGTTTTAATTTTATCCGACAAGATTCTTTTTTGTATAAAGTCTTTAAAAAAAACATCTCAATATGATCAACAAGAAAAAATTCCGTACGTTTGTAGTGTGATTTTATTCATTCCAGATTTATGATAAAGAATCTTTTTCTGCGTTTACTTCCCAGATTTATGTCTCGAAAAATTCAGAGCAGGGAAGGCATGCAAAAGATGACCCAAAATTTTGCTTGGTTATTTTCAGATAAAATACTGAAAATGACTGTCGTAATGGCTGTTAATATTTGGGCATATCGATATTTGGGACCCGAAAATGTTGGAATTTGGAATTATGCCATTGCTTTTGTCACCATTTTAACGCCATTGGCAAATTTGGGAATTGATGGCATTGTGGTTCGTGATATTGTGAATAATTCGCTTCGCAAGAACGAATTAATCGGAGCTTCCTTTATGGTCAAGCTTTTGGGAAGCTTATTTATGACGCTTTTCGCCATTTTGATGATTTATTTTCGACGACCCGACGATGTGCAGATGATGTACTATGTTTTTATCATCGCTTCATCCAATATTTTTCTCGCTTTCGACGCCATCGATTTGTATAATCAATCTCAATTGCAATCAAAATATACGGTTTTGTCAAAAAGCATTGGGTATTTGACATGTGCTGTTGTGAAAATATTTTTGATTGTTTGGGGAATGAGTTTGGAATGGTTTGTATGGATGCAATTTGCCGAAAATGCAATAGGAGCTCTGTTTTTGGTTTTCTGGTATCATAAAAATGGAGAAAAAATATCAGCCTGGAAACTCGATTTCACAACGGCAAAACACTTGTTATCGCAAAGTTGGCCACTGATTTTAACGGCAGGAATGATGTTTGTCCAGCATAATATCGACCAAATATTTTTGGGCGACTGGGTAAGCGAATACGAATTGGGACAATTTTCAACGGCTGCCAAGCTAATTGCTCTATTTGGATTTATTCCTATGATTATCCAAAGTACGGTGGCTCCAGAACTGGCAAAAGCAAAAAGTCACAGCAATGCTCTTTTTATGTTGAAAATGAATAAAGTCTATCAAATCATGTTTGTTGTATCTGTTTCATTAATCGCATTTTGTGTCTTTTTTGGTAAGTGGATTGTGGTGCTTCTCTACGGTCAGGAATATACTCAAGCAGGAGCTTTGATGGCTTTGATGTCGATCCGTTTGGTCTTTGTCAACTACGGCGTTGCCAAAGCTCTCTATATTACCAATTTTAATTTGTTCCGATATTTTCTTCTCACCGGCGTTGTTGGAGCCACTATAAATGTTGCTTTAAATTTCTATCTGATTCCAATTTATGAGTCTACTGGCGCCATCTGGGCTTCTATTATCTCGCTTTTGATTTCCACCATCATTATCGATCTTTTCAATCCTCATACCCGTCAAAATTTCCAAAGTATGATGAATTCTTTTTTCAATATTCCAAGCTATTTTGATGTTTTTAAAGAAAAATAAATAAAGATTTTAACTGAAAATTCAGTATTGAACAAGAGTGCGTTTTATGGGTGTATTCGTTTGTAAAATTTTGTTTTTTGCATTATTTTTGTTATTTTTGGAAGTAATTTTAATAAAATTGAACAATTTTGACTTCTATTTATTATGTATATAGTAGTTAAGTAATAATAAATTGATTAACCTTCAAAAACACAAGAAAATGAAAAAGATAAAAAAAGTATTAATTGCCTTAGATTATGACTTAAGTGCTCAAAAAGTAGCCGATGTTGGTTTTGCAATAGCCAATTCGATGCAAGCCGAAATTACCTTAATGCACGTTGTGGCTGACGTAAATTATTATTCGTCAACTGCATTTTCGCCCATTATTGGTTTTATGGGCTTTAATCAGGCCGATATTGCCTTTTTTGAAAAGGAGAACAATTTAAAAGAAGCAACGGCCAATTATTTAAATAAAGTAAAACAAAAATTGGGTGATGAAAATATTAAAATAGTAGTCAAAGAAGGAGGTTTTGCTCACGAAATATTAGAGCAAGCCCAAAAATCTAACACTGACCTTATTGTAATGGGATCTCATAGCCGGAGTTGGCTTAAAGACATATTGATGGGAAGTGTGGTGGAAACAGTTTTTAAAAGCACCGATATTCCTTTGATGATTGTTCCAATTAAAGAAGAAGAATAAAGCGACAAAACCATGTGTTGTTGTGATGTCAGTAAAATACTCTGTTTTTTCAAAAACAGAGTATAATTTCTGAATTGAGGGTACTGTGAAGGTGACCTTTAAGGGTGTTATTATTATCCATTCATTGAATAAATCCTATTTCTTGAGTTGTTTTGAAAATAGGCATATGATTAGTTATATCAAAAAAACGCTACTCTTATTCATACTGGTCACGCTTGTTTTTGGCAGTGTGTTGTGTTTTTATCATGTTCAATTGTTAAAACAATAGAGTCCGGCGGTTCATAAAATTGGAAATATGAAAATGTCCATTATAAATGATACAACATTTGGCACATCCAAAAATGCCGTTAAAAACAATGTTTTTATAAAGATTAATATTGATACAATTAAGTACTCAGTTTCACTGTTTGATAAAGTATATATAATAGATGAAACATTTGTTGGCTTGGTTTTGCTGGCAATGGGAGCGATACGATGGATTTTGTTTTAATAAAGACACCCATTCCTATACTTTAAGAATGAAAGCCAATTTGGAATCAGCTCATCCTTTCCAAGAAACTTTTGAAGTTGATTTGGTGAATTATGGTCATATGGAGTTGAAAAAATAATATGCTTTTCTCTTATTAAAGTTGCTTTAAAACCTGAGGATAAAGCTTGTTTTTTACCCAATCAAAATGAGGCTCTATAGATAGCGTTTTTTCACAATAATATTTTGCCTTTTCAAATTGCTCCAATTCAATGTACGCATTAATAATAGTTGCAAGTAGGTTTAAATAATTCCAATTATGGGTGTTGTTGTTTTGCTTTTCCATTAAATTTAAGGCTTTTAGATAATGTAGCATGGCCTCGTTTTTTGAACCGCCAAACATTTGAGGAGTGTAAAAAGCAATGTTCCCCAATTGAGCATACGCAAATGCATTGTTGGGATCGGCGTTTACAGATTGTTTTCCAAATGCTAAGCTCTTAGGCCAATAAAGGGTGCTTTGTAAGGCGAAATACCTATTTTGAAACCAATAAATGCAGCTTTGTACGCTAATAACATTGATGGATTATAATTCTTTTTTTCCAACTCAAAAATGATGTCTTCCGATTTGTCAATAAGTTTCTCTGCTTCTTTAATCTTATCTTTATCAATGCACCATGCGATGTATCCGTATTGAAAATTCACCAAATCCAGTTTTTCCTTATTTGTTTTATCTCTTTTGTACTCAATGGAAACCATTTCGTTTTTCCATTTAACCATATTTCCGCTAATGTATGCATCATAAGTTGTTTTGTTGTTTTGGGCATTCAAATAAGTGCATATTACAATCAAGAGCGAAGCAAGAATATTTTTTATCATATCGAACAGAAATTTGTCTCAATAAAATATTTGCACAAAGCCTTAGTTTTTAGGGACTAAAAATCGATCCCCTGTTTTCTCAATAATGTTTTGTTTGTATTCATCTGGAAGTTCTGGATTTTTGGGACTCAATGGAAAGTCGTATTCATTGCGCAAAAAGACACCCCCTTCTTCTTGTTTTACATTTCCATCCAGATATTTTACCAATAAGAAGTTGCCAAACTCTTTCCACTCGGCAAGCATTGCATTGGCGTTGTTATGAGAGAATTCGGTTAAATACTGAATTGCAAATTCTGGATTTTCTTTATAAATTGCCATCGCCGCTGCATCGCTTGCTTTTACGTAGTTGACAAATTTTTCGGAAAGACTGTTTTGTTTTTTACGAACGTCGTCAATAAGTCGACTGTAAAACAGATAAATGGTGTGAGAAACTCTATTAAATATCCAGAAAGCGGAAGTTTCAGAATAGGTCAAAATATCGCCATTTTTCTCATCATAAGCATATGGAACGTGTGTCATTCCACAATAAAAAGGAGCATGAACGGTCAAATTTGCATCATCCAGTCCGTACCAAAAGATTCCACCAATAGGGTTTGGCATAAAATTACGCATTTGCGACACCCACGAAAAAGCAGTTTGCTGGGTGGCCGTTACGCGTTCGTGAAAATAATCTTTGTTTTTGTATTTCCATGTCATCGGACGCCAACGATAAGGCATTCCTTGTGGACCTGCTCCAATGTCTTTGCTCATGTCCAGCTCTGTTCCTTGCAGATAGTCGCCTTTGAAAGTCATTAAATCTTGAGGGGTAAGTTTGCGATTTGGTTTTACCCAAAGCGGCATTCTTGGACCTTTTGTTTTTCCAGTAGCATAATCCCAATATTTATCCATACCTCCTGCTGCACGGTTAAACATTGCCCATACTCGAAGTTCGCAAAAACGAGCTGCGCCAAAGTCTAAGGGAGCATATGCATCAGAGAAGCTAAACTCTTCGTCGCTGCCTTTAAAATATTTCATTTCACGTGCAAAACTAATCACATCATGTGCATAAACGGTTTCAATATTGGGTTCAAAAATCTTATCTAAATTATTCGAACTGATGGAAGTCGTTCCATTTTCCATGGGGAAATTTGTGATTCGGGCATGATTGGCGTGTGCACTAATGCAATTGTCGGGAACGCGGCGAGCCACCCAAACGGCACCTTTGCGAGTATTGTAAGCCTGTTTTGTCTTTCTATCAATTTTAATATCCATTCCTTTGCCAATTAATTCCAAAATCCAAACTTCATTTGGATCGGCGATGGAGTATGATTGTCCAGAGCTGTAATATCCGTGAGCGTCAAGTAATTCCACTATTACCTTTATGGCTTCGCGAGCTGTTTTTGCTCGTTGTAATCCTAAAAACATAATGCTACCCCAATCTATTTTTCCCAATGTGTCGGTCAATTCCGAACGTCCACCATAGGTGCTTTCGCCAATAGAAACTTGATGTTCGTTCATAAAACCGATCACTTTATAGGTCTCTCTGGCTTGTGGTATTTGTCCCAATGGCTTGTTTGAACTGCGGTCGTAGAGGGTCATCATAGTTCCTTCAGCCCATTTACCAGCTGGTTTAAAATAAAGTTGACCGTATCTAACGTGTGAATCCCCAGCATAAGAAATTAAGGTTGAACCGTCGGTGGTGGCTCCTTTGCCAACCAAGTAGCTGGTGCAAGGAAAAATTTGAAAACTGCTTATTGCTAACAATAGAAATAAGATGTATTTAGCTTTATTCATGTCTTTTTGTTTTATAATTTATGCGAAAATAAGAATTTTGTTTTTCTATATTGGATGTAAACAATTTATTAGCAATAATTTATGATTTTAAC
>JAQUGA010000282.1 GCA_028684405.1 Bacteroidales bacterium
AAAAAAAAGATTAATTCACGAATTATAATGCAATTGATTGATTTTTTATCGATACATTTGTAGTTCAATTTGAAACTAATATTTTATATATGAAGAAAATTTTCAGTTTTATCTTTATGATGATGTTTGTTGTGCTTGGTTTTTCGCAAACTGGCAGCATAAAAGGCATTGTAAAAGGTGAATCAAGTAGGCCTATACCTGGCGTGGAGGTGGTAATTGCTAATAATAATACAATTACAAACTCAGATGGTTTTTTTGAATTTCAAGCCGTTGCCTTTGGCAAAATTGAAATTTATTTTTATGCCGATGGTTTTCAGCGTCTGATGGTTGATGTTGTATTAGATGGCGAAACCAAAGATATTGGCGAAGTGACGCTTAAACGCTCAGCAGATGATCCCATGATGCGCGGCACCGAATCAACTATGGCACTGGTAGACCTTGACGAAAGCTCGCGTTCGCAAAGTGTTGGAAGTTTGTTAACTTCATCTCGCGATGTTTTTGTTTCCGTATCAAGTTATAATTTTAGTGCAGCTTATTTTAGAATGCGGGGGTACGATAATGAGTTTTCGCAAGTTGCATTTTCTGGCTTAACCATGAACAATGCCGAAAATGGACGTGCTTCATATTCTCTTTGGGGTGGTTTAAACGACGCTACAAGATACCGTGAGAGTACCTTTGGATTGAATCCGGCTCGATACGGAATTGGAAATTTAGGCGGTGTTACAAATTTTGATATTCGTCCTTCAAACCAGCGACAACAAACCAAAATTTCCTATGCTTATTCAAATCGTACGTACAATCATCGTGTCATGGCAACAGCGAATACCGGTTTAATGGAAAATGGCTGGGCGTTTACGGTTTCTGGTTCTAAGAGAATTGGCACAGATAGTTATGTTGATGGAGTTTTTTATGATGCATGGGCCTATTTTTTTGGAGCAGAAAAAAAGATTAACGAAAAACATAGCATCTCTTTAACTGCTTTTGGAGCACCTATGCACCGCGGCATGCAATCGGCTTCGGTTCAAGAAAGTTATGATTTAATGGGAACGAATTATTATAATCCTGCATGGGGATATCAAAATGGCGAAGTTCGAAATTCAAAAATAAGAAAATCGCACGAACCTGTTGTTTTGTTAACTCACTATTTTGATATTGATAGAAACACAAAACTAACCACTACCCTTGGATATGTTTTTGGAACTTATGGAACAACGGCTTTGAATTGGTATAATTCTGCGGATCCAAGACCGGATTATTACCGTTATTTGCCAAGTTATCACAAAGACAATCCAGCGGTTGCCGAGGCTTATGCACAAGAATGGGCAAACGACCCAAACAGAACTCAAATTAATTGGGATAATTTATATCAGATTAATTACCTAAGTGCTTCTGTTGGAGGGCAGTCCAGATATATTATTGAAAATCGAAAAGTAGACCAACGTAATTACTCTTTTGCCTCTATTTTAAACAAACAGATAAACAATAATTTCCATTTAAGTGCTGGGATTGAAGGGGGTATGTACAGAGGAAGAAATTATAAAGTGTTGGATGATTTAATGGGTGGAACGCATTGGGTTGACGTAGACCAGTTTGCGGAACGCGATTTTAGCGGCGATTCTCTTGCTCTTCAAAACGACTTAAATAATCCAAACAGAGTGATTCATGAAGGAGATGTATTTGGTTATGATTACATTGCTGCGGTAAACCGTGCAAAAATTTGGGGACTTACCGAATTCTCGTTTGCAAGATATGATTTTTATGGCGGAATTGAAGTTGCCAATGTGCAATATTGGAGAGAAGGAATGATGATGAACGGTCGGTTCCCTGAAAGCTCTTTTGGAAAATCAGATGTTCATTCCAATATTGATTATGTTTTGAAAGCTGGTTTTACATACAAAATAACGGGTCGTCATTACCTTTCTACCAACATTGCTCACATGTCGTTGGCACCCACTTTCCGAAATACTTTTGTTTCGGCCAGAACCCGAGATGAGATTATTCCATCTTTTGAACCTCGTCAAATATATACCGCTGACCTAAATTATGATGTTCGCTATCCAGGACTTAAAGGTCGTTTTACGGTTTTCCACACACAAATTACAAATGATAGTGAAGTAAATAGTTTTTATCACGACGGTCTTCGAACCTTTGTCAATCACATGATGACCAATGTTGAAAAAGTGCATCAAGGAATAGAAGCTGCAGTGGATGTTAAATTAAATAATTCATTTTCTGCTTTGGGAGCTGTTTCGTATGCTAATTATCGCTACACGTCTCGTCCTGAGGCGATTGTGTCGGCAGATAATGGTTCTATTCCCAATGACACTTCTACCATTTATATTAAAAACTTTTATGTGACTGGAACACCGCAAAAAGCATATTCCTTAGGTTTAAAATATCAACATCCAAAATATCTTTTTATCAATTTGAATGCAAATTACTTTGATGATATTTGGATTGATTTTAATCCCGAACGTCGCACCGAAAGAGCTATCGAAAATATGGGACAGGATGATCCCAGAATCCCTGCTATCCTAAATCAAATAAAAGCAGATCCTCAATTTACCCTTGATTTTTCAATCGGAAAATCATGGAGAATTTCGAAAGGAGAGAATACCTATTATCTAAATTTGAATATTAATGTCGATAATG
>JAQUGA010000283.1 GCA_028684405.1 Bacteroidales bacterium
TCAGCTTTGGCATTGATCGCGGCGAAGTGCGAGCCCGTGAGATCGAGTCGTTGGGACTGGAAGGGCAGCGTTTCCAGCTCATTATTTTGTTAAAGCCATGTTTTTTTATTTTATTTTTAGAAGTCCCGTTTAGCTTGATATTAATTTTTAATTATAAAAACGTTCCATCCGTTTTCTTTTGCTTGAAGCATGGCAGGCTGTTTTTGCATAATATCGCCACCCCAATAGTTGAAATCGAATGCATGAGGATTTGAAAACCAATTTTCAAGTTTCATCTCTAAATTGACTGATTTCATTTGTGATTTTTCAATTTTGAAATTGACAAGTGGAAGCGAAACTCTAAAATGATTGTGAACATAACCAACAATCGAATCGGTGTGGGCGGTTTGTCCCGAATATATTTGTCCAATTCCGAGATGAAAATTGAAAGGCTTAAGGATGTCTGTGGGAGTTTTCCAGCGCCCATTTATCATCATATAGTGAAATCCGCCTCCAAGAATTTCGGGCCAAAACATATTTACTTCTGGTGGATTTACAAATAAAAACGATCTATTATCGACTTCATTAAATCCAAAAGTGAAAGAGATGCTGTCGTACGTTCCCACTGGAATATCGTCATAAATTTCCCATTTAAGTGTTGATGGAATGGCTAGGTCGATATAGTGGTTTGATTTCCATTTGTTTATTGATATAACTTTTCCCGTGCTCGAATGGAACTTAACATCCGAAATAAAATACATGATTTCGGTGAGCATATATGGATTTTCGGCTTCGTTGGTGTATTTTAAAACTTCAAATTCAACGGGTTCATCGTTAACAGTGTGGTCGAAAAGGATTTGAATTTTTCCCGTTTCTGGAGTGATAACTGGATCGTCAACATCGTTTTTTTTACATGCTAAAAACAGAATTCCAAGCATTGAAAAAAATAATACCTTTTTATACATTTTCTGTCATTTTTTATCTGTGATTTTCCTTTTTACAAAAGTAAGAAAAAAATGTGAATTATTAAAGTTTGTCTTTATTGGAAGTTTGAGAAAACAATCTCACTTATATTTATTGTATTTTTGCAGCATGAAAATGGAGCAAAAAGCTTTTTTGAAAGAGGTGAAGGAAGTTTTAGAAATGGCAGTTTTAGAGTATAATAATGAAGCATTTATTGAAATGGATCCAATTTCTATTCCGCATCGCTTTTCGCAAAAAGAGGACATTGAAATCAGTGCTATAATGGCGGCTACTTTTGCTTGGGGGAACCGCAAGTCAATCATTAATAGCTCATTGCGATTTTTAGAACGAATGGATATGAGTCCGTATGATTTTATTATGAACCATTCCGAATTTGATAAAAAACGCTTTTTGGATTTCAAACATCGTACATTTAATGCCGATGATGCACTTCTTTTTATTGATTCTCTGCACAATATTTATAAAAATTTGGGTGGCTTAGAAGCTGTTTTTAACAAAGGTTTTTCTCAGGGTGGAATCTATGGAGCTTTGGTTTATTTCAATCAGGTTTTTTTCAGTTGTGAGCACTCACGAAGGAGCAGAAAACATGTTTCAAATCCCGAAAAAGGCTCTGCATGTAAACGCTTAAATATGTTTTTGCGGTGGATGGTGCGTAACGATTCTTCTAATGTAGATTTTGGAATTTGGCGAACAATTGCCATGTCCGACTTGTTGTGTCCCTTGGATGTGCATTCGGGCAATACTGCTCGAAATTTAGGAATTTTAACCCGAAAACAAAACGATTGGAAAGCGGTTCTTGAATTAAACGAAATATTAAGCTACTTTTGTGCTCAAGATCCTGTCAAATATGATTTCGCACTTTTCGGATTAAGTGTTAACCAAAGTTCACTAAAAATATGATTTTAATTACTGATAATTTTATTCCGGAAGAAGTTTTAGAATCTAAAGCAAGTATTATTTTGTTTGGAAATCAGCATTGTAGTGTTTGTTCAGCACTGAAATTAAAACTTCAAACAGTAATGATAGAAATATTACCTGAACTTACATTTGCTTATGTTGATACGAATCTGAATCCTATTTTGGCCGCCTCACATTCGGTTTTTACCGTTCCGGTAGCTGTTTTCAGGAGTGAAAATAAGGAGTATAATCGTTGGGTACGCTCTTTTAGCATACAAGAAATTATTGCTTATTGCCAACGAATGTTAATGATTCAAAATTCATAAGTTATGAGATTAGACAGTTATTTGGTTGGTGAAAAACATTTCCCTTCCCGCGAAAAAGCCTCTTTCGCTATTAAAAATGGGCAGGTGTTTGTCAATGGTTTATGTGTGAAAAAAGCGTCATTTTTAATTGATGGTTCCAAGGACGAACTCCTTGTTCAAACCGATGAGGTTTTGCCTTATGTGAGCGTAGGTGGACTCAAGCTCGAAAAAGCCATTCGCCATTTTCAGCTCGATTTTACAAATGCAAAAGTGCTCGATATTGGCTCATCAACCGGTGGTTTTACCGATTGTGCTCTTCAACATGGAGCTGCGCATGTGACGGCCGTTGACGTGGGAACCAATCAATTGGATAGTTCGCTTCGCAAACATGCAAAAATCACTCTATTTGAGAAGATGGACTTTCGGGATTTAGCAAAAAGTACTTCTCTTTCACCAGATTTAGATTTTGTATTGAGCGATTTG
>JAQUGA010000075.1 GCA_028684405.1 Bacteroidales bacterium
AACCAGATTATTTAAAATACGAAGTGGATGCCCATCAAAACAAAGTGGTTGTATTTTCAGAAATTTACTATCCAAAATACTGGAAATCAACCATAGATGGACAAGATGCGGCACATTTTAGAGCCAATTACATTTTACGCTCGATGATTGTTCCCAAAGGAAAACACATTGTTGAATTCAAATTTGAACCCGATGCGTGGAATTTGGCAGAACGTATTTCGTTTTGGAGCTCCGTTATTATTGGTCTGTTAATTTTTTCATACCTAGTATATCGACTTAAATTTATAGTCAAAAAAGAATAAAATATTGGTTTAGAAAACTCATAAAGCCCAAGAAAAATTTTGGGCTTTATGAGTATATAAATATAAAACAACTTTTTTATATCTCAATACTATAACTAAAGAGACTCGCTCATCCTTAGAAAAAAGAGAAAAAAACACAAAAATCATACATCATTGATATTTTTTATTAAATTTGCAGAAATAATAAAGCAAAAAAGAAATGACAATTGAAGAATATCATTGTAATAACAATGTATTGAGGGTAATTAACCAAAACATAAGAAACTCTTAATCAATGACATATTTATTTCTTTACTTAGCATTAGCCCTAATAGTATCTTTTTTATGTTCAATCGTAGAATCGGTACTTTTATCAACGCCATTGTCCTATTTGAACGTTCGAGAAAACATGGGCGACAAAAAAGCTATCTCCCTAAGACACTACAAGTTAAATATAGACAAGCCGTTATCGGCCATCCTATCACTTAACACTATAGCCCATACCATTGGGGCTGCTGGAGTTGGAGCGCAAGCAACCATCGTATTTGGACAAGCATATTTTGGATTGGTTTCGGCGATACTAACATTATTAATTCTTATTTTTACGGAAATAATCCCAAAAACAATCGGAGCTCGCTATTGGAAAAAAATGATTGGTTTTACCGTCCAAACTATTCGTATTATGATTTTCCTAACCTATCCATTGGTCATTATTTCAGGATATATATCCAAAGCATTTGCCAATAAAAACAACGATAATTCAATTACCGAAGATGAAATTAAAGTGATGTTTAAGTTGGCTCAAAATGAAGGAGTTTTAGATTCTGAAGAGACCGCACTTCACCATCAACTTTTCAATTTTAACGATAAAAAGGCACATCATTTAATGACGCACCGATCCGACGTAGAGTGGATTGACATTAACGACTCCCTAGAAGAGATTGCGACACAAATGAAAATCAGCCAACACTCATATTTCCCAGCTTGCGATGAAAGTACAGACAACATCGTGGGAATACTACACAACAAAGAGTTTTTCGAACTAAACAAAGAAGATGAAATTCCCGATCGAGATATAAGAACTATTTTGTCCGAAGCTATTTTTATTCCAGAAACACTTACTGCTCTGAAAATTCTCAGTATTTTTAAAGAGAAAAAACAGTACTATGGAATTGTAATTGATGAATACGGTACTTTTATTGGAATTGTTACTCTTCATGATTTAGCTGAAGGGATTTTGGGAGAACTACCCAGTTTTGGAGAAGAAGAAGATCCAGATATTATTGAAAGAGAAGACCGAAGTTTTTTAGTAGACGGCTTCACCCCCATTACCGATTTTAATGATAGAATAAACTGTGAATTAATTCCCGAAGAATCCGAATTTGCCACTGTTGCTGGTTTTTTTGTAAACCGAATTAACGCACTTCCCAAAACTGGAGATGTGATTGAATACAACGGGTATCGCTTTGAAATAGTGGATATGGATGGAAATAGAATTGATAAATTTATCATTTCCAAAATTGACACCACTATACCGTCAACTTCTCCCGAAGGAGTTTAAATGAAAGAATAGCAATCTGATAAACTTTTCATTTGCAACAGCTGCAAAGAGCGGATTTTCAAATCATTATAGCAAAACATAAAAATGGATTAAAGTAATTTATATCCAAAATAAATCTTATATTCTTCTCGAAAGAGAATCCCCAAAAAACCATCATCTACCTACAATCCAATCATTAGCAATTGTTTAACATGGGGAAATCTTCTCAAGAAGCAAAAATAAACTAATTTTACTGTTGAATTAAATACAAATTATCAGAATGAAGAAAACAATTATTTTCATAGTATTATGTTTTACAATGTACAGTATTTCTGCCCAAACATGGGTAGATTTACTTATGGAAGGCGGAAAATTTGAAGAGACTCAAAGGCTTTTCGAAGCAGAATGGAATCAAAAAACACCCCAAAAAGGAAAAGGTTTTAAACAATTTAAACGTTGGGAAGAATTTGCTGGACATCGCTTAGGAGATGACGGATTCGTAAATTCTCAAGCCTTATGGAAAGCTTATAAATCACAAGAACAGCACCTGAAAAGCAATTCCTACAGAAACCCAACACATTGGCAATTGGTAGGCCCAGCTCAAACACCTGAAGGAGGAGGAAACGGACGTATAAATTGCATTGCTTTTCATCCAAACGATAGCAATATATTTTATGTAGGTGCCCCTGCTGGCGGAATATGGAAAACTGTTAACGGAGGACAATCGTGGACTACCACAACTGATTTTTTGGCCTGCATCGGAATTTCCGACATTGTTATTAACCCCCTCAATCCCAACACAATGTATATGGCAACGGGGGATAAAAACGGAGGAGATACCTATTCTTTGGGCGTGATGAAAAGCTTTGATGCGGGAGAAACATGGTTTCCAACAAGTTTGGAATATACGGCTCCCTTAACACGACGTGTAAGTCGCCTTTTGATTAACCCAAACGATACATCCACTCTTTTGGCAGCTACAAACTACGGAATTTATAAAACCACAGATGGTGGAGAAAATTGGGACCGAAAAAGAATTGGTCATTTTAAAGACATGGCTTATAGACCCAATAATCCAGATGTTATTTATGCAGCAACCGCCAAAACCATACAAAGATCATTGGATGGAGGTGAAAGTTTTTCGATGATTGAACTTCCTCAGGTTTCATATGAAGCGAGCAGAATCGCAATAGCCGTCACGCCCGCCGAAAGCAATTATGTATATCTTTTATCCGGAAACGCCTACGATCAAGGCTTTGGAAGCCTAATGCTTTCCACCGACGGTGGCGAAACATATACGGTTAAAGCAGATAGCCCAAATCTATTGGGCTGGCAAACAAACGGTGGCGATTCGGGAGGACAAGCTTGGTATGACCTTTCAATAGCAGCCAATCCTAGCCAAGCAAAAATGGTATTTACGGGCGGAGTAAATATTTGGAGAAGCTTTAATTATGGATCTAATTGGCTACTAAGTGCTCATTGGTATGGCGGTGGAGGAAAACCATACGTTCATGCTGATATACACGAACTGAAATACGCACCCAATTCAAACAGACTTTATGCGTGCACCGACGGTGGATTATTTATGACGCAAAACAATGGCCAAACATGGACTGATTTAAGTTCTAATTTAGTCATTGGACAGATATACAGATTGGATCACTCCACCCAAAACTCCGACATTGTGCTAACAGGTTGGCAAGACAATGGCACCAATCTTGGCATTGATGGCTACTGGCGATCTGTTCTGGGTGGCGATGGAATGGACTGTGCCATAGACTATTCCAACGACCAAATCATGTATGGTTCATATTATTATGGAGCTTTTTTTAGATCGAACGACGGTGGTTATATTTGGGATAACATCTCAAGCAATATCCCCGAAGAGGGAGCATGGATAACTCCAATGGCCATTCATCCAACAACGCCATCTACCCTCTTTGCTGGATATAAAAACGTATTCAAATCTGACAATTACGGTGACTCATGGTCGCAAATCAGTAATTTTTCGCAAGCAAGTAATATTAATATTCTAAAAATTTCACCTTCAAATCCTGATAATATCTATGTTGGATACAGCAATGCATTCCGAAAAACAACAGATGGTGGCTTGTTATGGGAAACCTTCTCATCCCCTGCTGGATCAAACATAAGCGACATTGCAATAGATCCCGAAAATGAAAATGAAATTTGGATGACCTTTAGTGGATACTCCGAACAATACAAAGTAATGCATTCCGAAGATGGCGGAACAACATGGATAAATCTGACCGATAATTTGCCCAATATTCCTGTGAATTGCATTATTTATGAAAACAATTCGCCCAATGGTGTATACATTGGAACGGACATCGGCGTTTTCTACCGAGATACACTTATCAATACTTGGGTAAATTTTTCGGGCGGACTTCCAAACACGGTAGTTCGTGACATGGCAATACACTATAATACAGGAAAACTCAGAGTTGCAACATACGGTAGAGCCGTTTGGGAAACAGAATTATACTATATTGTAAACATTAAAAAAGAAGAGATTTTTGAAAGAACACAGATGCAGATTTTTCCAAATCCCGCCGCCGATGACCTACATATACTTCTCAACAACAACAAAATAGAAGAAGGAACCATTCTTATTTATGATGCAAATGGCAGAATTGTAAAATCAGAAAACATCGTTTTCAACTATCAAAAATGCAGTATTGATGTTGCTGATTTGCAAGACGGATTCTACATCCTGCAAATGCGAACAAAATTTGGAATTTTCAATGAAAAGTTAATTCTGAAAAAGCAATAAAAAGAGACTATTACAGCTTAATCAAATCATCGTTCTGACATCAAAAATGTGTGTCGAACGGGAAAAATGTGTAATTTCGTAAAAAAATAAAATATTAAGAATATGAGCGACGATAAGAAGATAATATTTTCGATGGTAAAGGTTAATAAAATCTTCCCACCAGCGAAACAAGTACTGAAAGACATTTATTTGTCTTTTTATTATGGAGCAAAAATTGGGGTTATCGGACTTAATGGATCTGGCAAATCCTCTCTTTTAAAAATCATTGCTGGAGAAGACAAATCATTTCAAGGTGATGTTGTATTTTCTCCAGGCTACAGTGTTGGACATCTATCACAGGAACCTATTTTGGACGACGAAAAAACGGTGAAAGAAGTTGTGATGGAAGGAGTTCAGGAAGTGGTCGACATCTTGAAAGAATACGAAGAGGTCAACAATCGCTTTGCCGAACCTATGGACGACGATGAAATGAACAAACTTATTGAACGTCAAGGGGAACTCACTGATTTAATTGAACATCACGACGCGTGGGAACTGGATTCTAAACTAGAGAGAGCAATGGATGCGTTGCGTTGCCCCGAAGGGGATACGCCTATTTTAAATCTTTCTGGTGGTGAACGTCGTAGAGTTGCTTTATGCCGTTTATTGCTACAGGAACCCGATATTTTACTTTTGGATGAGCCCACCAACCACTTGGATGCCGAATCGATAGAGTGGCTCGAAATGCACTTACAGCAATACAAAGGAACTGTTATTGCTGTGACTCACGACAGATATTTTCTGGACAATGTTGCCGGCTGGATACTTGAACTAGACCGCGGCGAAGGAATTCCATGGAAAGGAAATTACAGCTCATGGCTCGAACAAAAATCGAACCGTTTGGCTCAAGAAGAAAAACAAGAAAGCAAACGTCGAAAAACTCTCGAACGTGAATTAGAATGGGTTAGAATGTCGCCAAAAGCTCGACATGCTAAATCAAAATCGAGATTGGGCGCATATGAAAAATTATTATCACAAGACACCAAAGAAAAAGAAGAACGCCTAGAAATATACATCCCGAACGGCCCACGTTTAGGAATGAATGTAATTGAAGCCAAAAATGTGAGCAAAGCATTTGGAGACAAAGTTCTTTTCGAAGATTTGAATTTCAACTTACCACCCAATGGTATTGTTGGTATTATTGGTCCCAACGGGGCTGGAAAGACAAGTTTGTTCCGATTAATTATGAATCATATACAACCTGATTCAGGAACTTTCTCGGTTGGCGAAACTGTCAAAATAGCTTATGTAGACCAGCAGCACAGTGAAGTAGATCCCGAAAAAACAATTTACGAAGTTATTTCGGGTGGAAATGAGCAAATGATGTTGGGTGGAAAACTGATTAATTCAAGAGCTTACATTTCAAGATTTAATTTTGGAGGCAACGAACAAAGTAAAAAAACTGGCGTTTTATCTGGTGGTGAACGAAATCGTTTACACCTTGCCATGACATTAAAATCCGAAGCCAATGTTTTGCTGCTTGACGAACCTACAAACGACATCGACATAAATACGCTTAGAGCATTGGAAGAAGGTTTAGAACAATTTGCAGGCTGTGCTGTGATTATTTCGCACGACCGCTGGTTTTTAGACAGAGTTTGCACACACATTCTTGCATTTGAAGGAAATTCAGAAGTCTATTATTTTGAAGGTGGGTACTCTGAATATGAGGAAAATAAGAAAAAAAGAATGGGTGATGAAATTCCAAAACGAATTCGTTACAAAAAGCTAGTAAAAGATTAAGAAAATCTAACAAAAACGATACTGATGCGTTATTATATTAACGCATCAGTATTTTTTTAAATATAAAGCTATGAAAAGAATTATTATCCCTACTGATTTTAGTTTTAAAACACCTAAGATTATTGAAGCAGGTGTTCGCCTTGCAAAAAAAATGAAGTTCGCTGTTGAAGTAATTCATGTTATAGACAGCTTTGAATATGGTATAAACTTCGTCATAAGCGAGTCTACGCCAATTATTTTGCCACCCAACATTTTGAATGATCAGGTTGGCAAAGCCCAAGAGAAATTTCAAAAAATTATTGCAGATTTAAAAAATGAAAAAAAGGATTTACCAGAAATTTTCATGAGCGTAAAAACGGGTTTTGTTTTTGACGTTATTGCCGAACAGCTTCGAGATCCAGAAGTGGTCTTAGTGATGCTAAGCGACAAAAGTCAAGCCGATTATAATTACCGAGATGTCAGTGTCAATCTTTCGGATATCATTAATAAATCGAATAGTCCTGTTTGCGTAGTGCCCAACTTGGCTCCTTTCAGAGATCCTCAAAACATTATTTATGCTTTCAATTATCATGATCAAGACATTGACAACATTCTTGATTTACAAAAGATTGCAGAACTTGTTGGGGCAAAAATTCATATTATCCATATTGTTGCAGAAAAGTCAATCAAAGATGTCTTGGCAATGCAAGGATTGGAATTAGAATTACAAAACAAAATGGATACTCGAACGACTGTTTTTAAAATTATTGAAAGCAAAGATATCGTAAAAGCAATTGACGACTACGCACATATAATTGATGCTGACATGATTGCCATTTTACGCTCAAACAGAACGCTGTTTCAAGGAATTTTCGGAAGCAATAAAACAAAGGAAATTATTTATAAGACTAATTTGCCAGTGTTGGTTTATCAGGAACATAAAGCCCAATAGTGATTGTTTATTATGATCGATAACTTCTTTATTTCCAAATGCTTACCCCATTAAGGACAAGGGCAATAAACGACTGAAAATCAGATTAAAATCACAAAATTTGAATACCCAGTTGCCTCCTGGCAGTTCCGCGTTTCGACTAAGCTCAACAACCGAAAACAGCTCACTAAAAAGTAAAAGGGCAACAACATTAAAAACTTCTATGCAAAATTCTTTGTACCTAAGAAAAATAGTATATTTGCAAAGTGAAAAACAAGATTAAAAATACAAGCATAGTACTTCTGATTGCAATTTATTGCTTTGCCTTAGGCATTGCTACAGAATCAGCCATCCATTATGACTTTCAAAACCAACCCAGGGCAGAACAAGAGAACTTTTTTTCTACGATTTCTACAAATCTTTTTTGTCATACTTCACAATCGGAAAATTCAATCAAAAACTTTAATGATTTTCCCTCTCCTCGATTTACAGACTCATACAATAGTCTTTGGGCAGTTAATAAAACAACAGAACATTTTTTAGAAATTGTATTTTTACAATATAATTTTTTTTCAAAAAATCTTCTAATACGATTTCGAAAAAACAACATTATCTTTCCTTTTCACTGCTTTTGGTAAGTTTCTTTTTAATAGCAATCTTCAAAATAAGATTGTTTTGTATTTGTAAAGCACTGTTTTGAACAATGCTGAAATAATATTATTAAATTTAACATACTAAAAAAATGGATATAAGCAGTATCATCATTACCGCTATTTTTGTAGCCGTATGTACAATTCCTTTCGTATTAATAGGTCGAAAAAACAAAAAAAAGAAAAAAGAAAAATTACAATCGTTAATCAACATTGCAAATCAACAAAACGCCACAATTAGCAAGTCGGAAGTTTTAAGTGATTATGTTATTGGAATGGATGAAGTAAAAAAACAGGTGTTTTTCTTTAAAAAAACGAAAGACAGCGTCATTGAAGACTACATAAACCTTGCTGATATAAAAGTCACAAAAGTTAAAAACACAGGAAGAGCTGTTGCATACAATAATAGTAATCAATCTATTATCGAAAAACTGGAATTGGTTTTTATTCCTTTAGATAAAAACAGAAAAGAAATTGCATGGGAATTTTACAATTCCGACGATAGCTCACAACTTAGCGGTGAACTTCAATCCGCTGAAGAGTGGTCGAATCGCATCAACGAAAGTTTGAGAAATTAATACTTTTCAACACAGTCGCCCTTCACTACTTTAGCTCCGCTATAATGTTGAAGGGTGACTATTAAAATTACCACTTATTTATTTTTTTAAGGGCCAAATAATTTTGCACTTCTTTTTTCAGCACTGGGAATAAGAGAATGAGAGCAATCAAATTTGGAATGGTCATAAAGGTAATAACCATATCTACAAAGCCCCAGACCAAATCAATACTCCAAATAGAACCCAAGAATACAAAAAGTCCGTAAATATAATAGTATGGCTTTATATATTTATCTCCCACTAAATACTGAACTCCGCGAGAGCCGTAATAGGACCAACTGATAATGGTTGAAAAGGCAAACATGACCAATCCAAAAGCTACAATATGTTTGGCTACACCCACTACCCCAACATTACTAAAGCCCAGTTCAAATGCAGAAATAGTCATTCCAACTCCTTGAATACCCGAACTCCAAGAATCGGTAACGATAACAACCAAAGCTGTAAGTGTACAAATTACAATGGTATCGATAAGCGGTTCTAAAGTTGCTACAAAGCCCTCTCTGACTGGATATTCTGTTTTTGCAGCAGCATGAGCTATGGCAGCCGAACCTTGTCCTGCTTCATTTGAAAAGAGACCTCTTCGAACACCCATAATCATGGTCATGAAAAAGGTAGAACCGACAAAACCTCCAGTCAAAGCCGTTCCATTAAAAGCGGAATCGAAAATCAATTGAAAAGCAGCAGGGATATGACTGGCATAAGAAATCAAAACAACCATGGTTGCTAATAAATAAAAACCAGCCATAATGGGAACCAATTTCTCGGTCACTTCGGCAATTCGTTTCAAGCCACCAACAATAATAATCAGAACCAAAAAGGAGATAATTAAACCAGTAACATAGGTTGGAATTTGATAATTGGTAATCAAAGCATCAGCAATTCCATTTGCTTGAGCAATGTTTCCTGTACCCAAAGAACATAAAACAGTAGCAAATGCAAAAATAGCTGCCAAAACTTTTGCAAATTTTCCCAACTGTTTTTTTAAACCATACTTAATATAATACATCGGTCCACCCGAAACGGTTCCATCGGCATTTACGATGCGATATTTCAGAGCGAGGGTACACTCCGAAAACTTTAACATCATTCCAAAAAAACCAGTCACCCACAACCAAAAAACAACCCCAGGACCGCCCCAATAAACAGCTAAAGCCACTCCTACAATATTCCCGGTTCCAACCGTTGATGACAAAGCAGTGGTAAGTGCCTTAAAATGAGTTATATCACCCAGATGCTTTTTATCGCTAAATTTTCCGCAAACAATTTCAAAAGCATGTTTCAATCCTCTAAGTTGCAAAAAACCCAATCTAAATGTGAGATAAATTCCAGTTGGAACAAGCAACAATAAAATCAAATAACCGCCAATATATTCGTTGTATAAATTAATAATAGCTTCAAAATATTGTAGAAATGAACTCATACATAATTAGATTACATTAATGCCTCTTAAAAACACAAAAGCGATCGCAATAGGTGCAATATATTTGATAATAAAAAATACTAAATCAAACAATTTACTTTTTAATTTATTCTCATTTGATAACTCCATAATGGCTCTTTTCTTGCCCAACTTCCAGCCAACAAAAATGACAATTAACATCCCACCAAGGGGCAAAAGAATATTGGAGGCCAAGAAATCCATCATATCAAAAAAGTACATCGTTTTGGTTCCTCCCATTTCACCATCGGCAGCAACATTGATACTGAAGTTTTTGAACGTAGACCATGATAATGTACAAAACAACCCCATAATTGTTGCCAATATTGCTGAAATAATGGTTGCTGATCTTCGTTTTAATTTTAATTCTTCCACTGAAAAGGCAACAATTACTTCAAGCAGAGAAATGGAAGATGTTAAAGCTGCTATCGCCAATAACAAGAAGAAAATAATGGCGAAAATATTTCCAAAAGGAATTTGTTCAAAAATAGAAGGAATGGTCATAAAAACAAGACCCGGTCCGCTGGATGGCTCTATTCCAAAAGCAAATACGGCTGGAAAAATCATGATTCCTGCCAACAATGCCAAGGCAAAATCAGCAAATGTTACGCTCAATGCAATTTTGCTTAGGTTTTCCTTTTTTTGGATATAAGAAGCATACGTAATAATGGTTCCCATTCCAATACTCAAAGAGAAGAAAGCTTGTCCTAAAGCGGCTAAAACAGCATTTGCATCGATTTTAGAGAAATCAGGACGAAACAAAAACTCAAGTCCCCTGGAAGCGCCAGGCAAAGTGACCGAACGAACACACAAAATGATAATTAGTAAAAACAAAAGCGGCATTAAAAGTTTGGTATATTTTTCAATTCCTTTTTTAACCCCCGCCAAAACAATAAATACGGTAAAAATCATAAATACAATATGCCAAATAACGGGCA
>JAQUGA010000076.1 GCA_028684405.1 Bacteroidales bacterium
GCCTTTTTTTTAATATTAAATATTGCTATTTATTGATTAGCATTTTTGTAGAGAAGTTTAATTGAGAACCTCTAACGTTTACGATATACGTTCCTACAGATAAGTTCGAGATATCGATGCGTTCTTGATGTTGACCAATATTAAGGGTTCCTAAGTCAATATTATGAACCAAGGTGCCTTTTAGGTCAAATACGCGAATAACAACTCTTTCAGGGCTCAACAGTCCAAAAGAAACATTGGTGTAGTTGTTTGCAGGATTTGGGAACAATCTAACTTCTTGTGCCTTTCGAGTCGCTGTATTGTCTTGAATTGAAAGAACTTCTTGGTAGAAATTACTGTTGTAGAAAATTCCACGTCCGTGTGTTCCAACATAGATAAAACCTGAATTTGTAACACCTGGGAACAAACTTAGTATTTCATTTCCATCTGGGTCAATTGCAATTCCAGTATCGGGTTGAGCAAAATTAGATTGTTGAGCAATCATGAAAACAGGTACGCGTCCGCCAATTCCGTCATTAATCTCAGTCCATGTCGGGCTGGCAGCTGTGATATTATCTGTTGCAAATAAGCCAAACTCTGTACCAATGAAAACATATTTGCTTTTGTTCATTTCAATTAATGCACTATATGCAGGAATCTTTGGCAAATTACCTTGTTTAGAATCAAAAGTAGGAGTGGCACTGGTTGCGTTGCTAGAGTATTGGATGTAGGAAGCATGGTTGCCAAAATTTCCTAAAGTAACAACTACTTTGTCGGGGTTATACCAATTTGCAGCTACTGAGGTTACTGTTCTTCCTGGGTAGGATGCGATATTTGTAACTTCCAATTGATATTGACTGCTGGTAACGTCAAGGTGTAAGGAGTCAATATATGATTTTAAACCAGAGATGCGATATACATTGCCATTATATGTTCCAACAAATAAGTGGTCACCATCATAACATGACGACATGGAAGAAACGACTCCTCCAATATTAGCGATTTTAAACCATTGTGGAGTTGTTCCAAATATTAAAGCTCCACGAGTCATCCAAACTGCATTTTCAACTCCTAAGTAAAACTTAGATTGAGCTCTGTCTTGAACTCTAACAGAATCACCCATTCTAAGGGTGTCTGATGGGTTTGGTAATGCAACATAATTTCTCAATGGGTATCTGTTGTTTTTACTTCTTGCACGGAATAATTCACCATTTGCATAATCTTTGTCAGCAATAAATGTTACAGAATCTGGTGTATTAATATCATTAACGTTTTCCCAATGTAGTATAGGGGTTACAAAAGCTGCTTGAAAAGTGGTTTGTCCATTGTTATACATTCTTGCAGAGAAGAAACGATCAATGTTTTCAAAGTTATCGCCTTCATCGGGTGAGCGTCTACAATCACCAAAATATACAGTTGTAAATAATGCTTTAGGATTAATGATTGAAAAAGCAGAAAATCCACCATCACCCCCCGTTACACTTTTTGCATTCATCGGAGTATTTCCTTTTCTGCTGATGTATTGTGTTCCGTTGTCTTGTGTTCCGCCCATTACACGATGGTCGTTTGCACAAGCAACAGCATAGAATTGTGTAATGTTTAAGTTGCGATTTAATGTATGGAAGGTGTTTGCACCATCAATAGTTTTAGATAAACCACCGTCAGATCCAATAAATAAGGTATTGGGTTCGGTTGGGTGGAATACGTATGCGTGATGGTCAGCGTGAACATAAAAGATATCATTGTCAGTACTTAAGTCAGAATCTGCATACCATAAAGATTTTTGAGTCCAAGAAAAAGGCATTGTAGGAGATATTTGTTTTCCCAACCATAAGTCGATGCCGCCAACAACTATTTTGGTGGGGTCATTTGGAAATACTGCAATAACATTATCATACCAACCTTGGTTATTGGGACCAAAAATGTCTAAATTAGGACTTCCGCCAGGTCCAATAACTCTAAATGTTTGTCCTCCATCGGAAGATTGATAAATATTGTATAGAGCTCCTGCCGTAGTTGCGCAGCTTAAATAAACGTAATTGTTGTCCGAAGGAGCAATGGCAATTTCAATGCGTCCCATGTCGCTTGGAAGAGGACCATTAGTTGTAGGAGTAAGGTTTACAAAACTTTCAGGATTCCCGTCTTGTGAAACAAAAAGTCTGCCCGATCTTCCGCCACTTGAGGATACATATTGAGAATAGAATACTCTATTGTTGCTTCCGATTTTTACATCCGTACCATATCCTGTTAAGTTAACGCTACTTGCACCTGTAGTTTGTTTTGCGTTTTGCCAAGTAGCACCTTGGTCGTCGCTATATTTTAATCCCTTGCTGTTTGCTACCCACACACGTTCGCTATTTGGTGAACAAGCGATGCGATTAATGATACTCCATTCGATATTGTCATTGTATTGTGTAAATACAGGAACGGTAGATGCTATCGGTGAAAAAGTTGAACCATCTGTAGATATGTACATTCCATTTCCAAGTTGCCCGGTGTTGAAATTTGTACCACCAGGTTGGGCTAAACCTTCACCTGTACCAACATATATAGTTCCATTTGGCGATTGTGCAATGGCCGACACGGCAAGGTTCTCAGAAATAGAGGTAATGCGATTCCATGTGTTTCCTCCTGTATTGCTTACCCATAATCCACCAGAAACTCCGCCAATATAAATACGGTTTGGGTTGTCTTTGTCTATAAGTAAAGCTCTAACGCGACCTGCAACGTTGTCTGGTCCCATTTCTAGCCATGAAATATTTAGGTTTTTTTGGTTCTTAATGGATGAAAAACGAACCATTTCATCTCTCGCTTTCAGAATGTCTAGCAAACTAACAGTGCCCGTTTCGGGGTTGTTTCTAAGAATGGATAGCCATTGGTTAGCTCCTTTAATGCCAGGAGTGTGAATTTGGTCAAACACAGTACGAGCTTGATAGTGTTGTTTTTTATCGCCAAGGTTAGAAATGGCATAGAAAACAAAAGCTGTAGCAAAAACTGCCACTAGACTTAACATTAGTTTTTTACTTCTCATAATTTATTGATATTACTTATCTGTTTTTTTATATTTTAAAATGTCTTATTAATTAAACATCGTTCTTTTCAGGTTGCAAATTAAAGCATTAATACACAAAAATAAAAATAATTTGTCGTCTTTTAGCATAATTAAAATAATATTTATTTGTTAATATTTTATCTTGTTTGGGACATCTAAGATAATGCTTTGTAATACAGTGGTATGGGTGGTTTGATTAATGATTATTAACAGAAGGCTTAACTTTTTTTAACGACGTATTTGTTTGTCAAGGCTGAACATAAAATAACTTTGTTCCTGCAAAATAATATAGATAAATCTAATTTTATGGAAACGTATTCGGATATTAAAGAATTTAATGAAGTTATTCAACGAGAGAGTGCTTTTGTTGATTTAATGACCCTCGAAATGAATAAAGTGATCGTTGGGCAAAAGCAAATGATTGAACGACTGCTGATTGGATTGTTGTCAAATGGACATATTTTACTGGAAGGAGTTCCTGGTTTAGCAAAAACATTGGCAATAAAATCTTTGGCTCAAACCATAAAAGCCGATTTTAGCAGAATTCAATTTACACCCGATTTACTTCCCGCCGACCTCGTTGGAACCATGATTTACAGCCAAAAAGAGGAAGAGTTTAAAGTAAAAAAAGGGCCCATCTTCTCCAATTTTATTTTGGCAGATGAAATCAATCGGGCTCCCGCAAAAGTGCAAAGTGCCCTGCTCGAAGCCATGCAGGAACGACAAGTAACAATTGGCGACCAAACCTATCCCTTGGTTGAACCGTTTTTAGTTTTGGCAACTCAAAATCCCATCGAACAAGAAGGTACATATCCTCTTCCCGAAGCTCAAATTGACCGCTTTATGCTAAAAGTAGTCATTGGATATCCTACCAAAGAGGAGGAGAAAATAATTTTACGTCAAAATTCAGGAGATAATCCAGAAAAAGTTGCTAGAGTGGTTAGTTCTGAAGATATTTTGAAAGCCCGTGACTTGGTTCGAAGAATATATCTTGACGAAAAAGTTGAAAATTATATTACCGATATCGTTTTTGCAACTCGTTACCCCGAAAAATACAGAATCGAAAAATATAAAAACATGATTAGTTTTGGGGCTTCCCCAAGAGCTAGTATCAATTTAGCATTGGCTTCAAAAGCGTATGCTTTTATCAAACGAAGAGGGTATGTTATTCCTGAAGATGTCCGAGCGGTTGCATTTGATGTGATGAGACACAGAATCGGTTTGACCTACGAAGCAGAAGCTGAAAATATTACCACCAATGATATTATTAATGATATTCTGAATGTTGTTGAGGTGCCTTAATATTAATCAAGATGGAAGTTAAAGATGTCATAAGTAAGGTGCGGCGAATTGAAATAAAAGCACGCGGTTTGTCAAAGCAAGTTTTTGCTGGACAATATCATAGTGCTTTTAAAGGAAAAGGAATGGCTTTTTCGGAAGTTCGTGAATATCAGTATGGTGACGATGTTCGATCGGTCGACTGGAATGTGACGGCTCGTTACAATCATCCTTATGTTAAGATCTTTGAAGAAGAGCGAGAACTCACCGTGATGTTGCTTATTGATGTTAGCCAATCTAATTTTTTCGGAAGCTCATTGTCGTATAAATCGGACGTAATCCTCGAATTGGCTGGAGTTCTTTCCTTTTCGGCTATTTTCAACAACGATAAAGTTGGAGTGATTCTTTTTTCGGACATGATTGAAAAATATATTCCGCCCCAAAAAGGAAAATCTCATATTTTGAGAATTATCTCCGAATTAATTCGTTTTCAGCCACAAAATAGGAAAACGGACATTAAAGTGCCTTTGAAATTTTTGACCAATGTGATTAAAAAGAAATGTACGGCTTTTTTGATTTCCGATTTTCAATCAGGTTCATACGAAGAAGCACTTCGGATATGTCGAAAACGACACGATTTAGTCGCCATTCGATTGATGGATAAACTGGAAAGAGAACTTCCAAATGTGGGCTTAATTCGTGCTTTCGATGTCGAAAAACAAGAAATTGGATGGATTGATACGGCTTCCGAAAAAGTTAGGAAGAAATACAAAGATCATTGGGAAAATTTTAGTGATAAAACATCCGATTTGTTCAAAAAAACGGGTACCGATGAAGTGCTGTTGGAAAATGGTGAGGACTATGTAAAACCATTGATTAAAATGTTTAAAAAAAGAGAAGCTAAATACTAGATAGAATGAGAAAAAAAACTATAATATTTTTTATTATAAACTTCCTTTTCATTTCATTTTCAGGGATTTATGCCCAGACTGTGAGTTTGGATACAAATCGTATGCGAATAGGCGAGCACAATGCACTGCATTTTAGCCTGGATGCATCGAAATGGAATGTCCAAAACATTGTTTGGCCCTCGCTTAATGAGATATTAACCGAGCATAAATTTGAAATTATTGAAATCGGAAATCAAGATACTGTTTTTGATGAAAAAAATAATATTTTAGCCTTAAATCAAAAAATTGTTTTTTCTGTGTTTGATTCCGGAAGGTACGTAATTCCTTCCATTGGAATTGCCGAAATGGGAGCGGATAGTAATGATTTTGTGGCGTTTACTGAAAGTATGATGCTGGAAGTTTTAACCATTCCAGTAGATACAACGCTTGCTTTTAAGGATATTAAAGGACCGATGAGGGAACCCATTCGTTTTTCCGAAGTTCTTCCTTATATATTAATGGTATTGCTGTTTTTCGCAATTATTGGTTTCGCATTTTATTTCTACAATAGATATAAAAAACAGAAACCGCTGTTCCGAATGATGGAAAGAGAGACTTTGAAACCCCACGATTGGGCATTGTCGGAATTGACTAAAATTAAAAACAAAAAATTAAGTCAACAGGGACGGGTTAAAGATTTTTACGTTGAAATTACGGATGTACTACGCCGTTATTGGGAAGAAGAGTTTCAATTGGGTGCTTTAGAGATGACTAGTTCTGAAATACTATCAAAACTGAGAAGTGAAAAATTTGATTCGGAAATAATCGAATCTGTCTCTTTTGTTTTGTCCAATGCTGATTTAGCAAAATTCGCAAAGTCAACACCTTCGGATGCTGACAATGAAAAATGTATGGAGTTTTCGTTTTCAATTGTTCGCAATTCTCACGATTTTATGTTGAGACTTCAGGAAATGAATAAGCAACAAAACGAGGAAGGAGGAGCCACAAAATGATGATTTGGTTGAAAAATATAGAGTTTTTGTATCCTTCGGTGTTTTTCTTATTTATTCCGTTGGCTTTTTTGATTTTTTGGCATTTTTATCGTGGAAAATCGGCTTTGCCGGTCTTTAAAATGTCATTAAACAATCGTTTATCAAAACTTCCTAAAACAAACAGAGTCCGACTTTATCCTTGGCTTTTTGGATTGAAAATAGTGGGAATAAGTTTTTTGATTTTTGCTATGGCTCGTCCGCAGTCGAAATTTAGCAAACGAAATGTATTTTCTGAAGGGATTGATATTGTCATTTCTTTGGATATTTCGGGCAGTATGTTGGCTGAAGATTTTAAGCCAAACCGATTAGAAGCTTCAAAAGAAGTGGCTAAAACGTTTATCAAAAATCGGTCGCAAGACCGAATTGGATTGGTGATTTTTAGTGGAGAATCGTTTACGCAATGTCCTTTAACCTCGGATCATCGGGTTTTATTTGGCTTGATTGACGAAGTAAAAACTGGAATGATTGAAGATGGAACTGCTATTGGAGATGGTTTGGGAACTGCAGTAAATCGTTTGCGATTCAGCAAAGCCAAAAGCAAAGTGATTATTTTGCTAAGCGACGGGGTTAACAATATGGGATATATGGATCCTATTTCGGGAGCCGAAATTGCCAAAAAAATGGGCATTCGTGTCTATACCATTGGAGTTGGAAAAATGGGAAAAGCTCCATTTCCGTTCAAAACTCCCATGGGAATCCAATATCAGCAAGTTGATGTTGACATTGATGAACCTTTGATGAAAGAAATTTCCGAAATCACAGGTGGAAAATATTTTAGAGCTACAGATAATAAAAAAATGGAATCTATTTACGAAGAGATTGATGCACTTGAAAAAACCATTATTGATGTGATGGTTTACGATCGTCGTTCGGAAGAGTTTATGCCATTTTTATTGCTGGCTCTGTTCTTTTTGGGATTGGAATTTCTGTTGCGAAATACTGTGTTTAAATCAATACCGTAATTTTTTGAACTATGTTTAGATTTGCTAATGAGTTTTATTTATGGTTTTTGTTGGTCATACCTCTGATGTATGTTTTGCATCGCGTAGTTATGATTGGACGAAGAAAACGAATCGAGAGGCTAGGGGATTCGGCTCTGATTTTAGATTTGATGCCTTCATACTCCAGCAATCGTTTACATTTAAAATTTTGGCTTTTTACCATCGCTTTTGCCTTGATGATTTTTTCGTTGTCGCGACCTCAATTTGGTTCTAAAGTTGAAAAAGCACAACGCAAAGGAGTCGACTTGATGGTTTGTTTTGATGTTTCACGAAGCATGTTGGCAACAGATATTCAGCCATCTCGGTTGGATCGATCCAAACAAGCTTTGAGCAGAATGGTGGATGAACTTAAAAATGACAGAATTGGAATTGTCATATTTGCTGGAACATCATTTATTCAGTTGCCAATCACCAATGATTATGGAGCTGCAAAAATGTTTATCGACCGATTGTCGACAAATTTGATAAATAAGCAAGGAACGGCTATTGGTGGCGCCATTGAACTTGCTGCTTCTTCCTTTAATTTGGAAGAAGAGAGTTTAAACAGTCGAGCCATTATAGTATTAACCGACGGTGAAAATTTTGAAGACGACCCCATTGCCGTGGCTTCCGAACTTGCGAAGAAAAATATTAAAGTACACACTATTGGTGTAGGATCTTCTTCAGGAGCACCCATTCCTGTGGTTCGTCCAAATGGTCAAACAGATTTTCACAGAGATCGAGAAGGAAATGTGGTGGTCACAAAATTGGATGAAGCCTTTTTGCAAAAACTGGCTTCTGCCGGAAAAGGAATCTATGTAAGAGCCACCACCGCCGACGTAGGATTGTCCAAAATATTGAATGAAATTGACAAAATGGATAAAGTAGAATACGATTCGGTGGAATATACCGATTATGATGATGCTTATTACTATTTCTTGGCTCTTGCTTTTCTATTGCTATGCATTGATTTACTAATATTGCAAAGAAAAAATAAATATGCCGATTCCGTAAAATTATTTCAACAAAAACATTTGTAGTTATGAAAAAAAGAATTGGAATTAATCTATTGATTATCTTTGTTTTGACCTTCTCATCTTTAACTATATTTGCGCAGTCAAAAACAAGTTTAAAAGATGTTCGACGGGGAAATAGTTTGTATGAGGATGGAAAATATAAAGATGCAGAAATTGAATATCGAAAAGGAATTCAAAATTCGCCGGATTATGAAAAAGCAAAATTTAATTTGGGCACCGCATTATATAAACAGGGTAGATATGAAGAGGCTTACAATGTTTTTTCCGAATTGACACCGCCAGAAAACAACAAAGAAATGGCCTCAAAATATTGGTATAATCTGGGAAATTCATTGCTTAGTCAAGAAAAATTGCAAGAAGGAATGGATGCTTTTAAAAATAGCTTGAAATTGAATCCCAAAGATGAAGATGCTCGATATAATTATGAATGGGCAAGACGAAGAGTGGAGATGCAAAAGCAACAACAACAGCAAGAAGGCGACAAAAATGAGGGAAATGATGATAAACAGCAACAACAAAGTCAAAATCCCGAGCAAAATCAGGATAAAGATAAAAAACAAGATAAGCAACAGCAAAGACAAGAGCAGCGCGAACAGCGTGCAGATGAACGCCAATTGGACGCCTTAAATCAAAATGAACGAAAGACCATGGAAAAGCTGCAAAAGGACAGAAGTTCAAATAAACAAAAACTTGAAAAAGACTGGTAGTATGGAGATCGTATCGAAAAATAGAATGAAGTTTTTGACAATAATAATAATGTTGTTGTCGTGGAATTTGAAAGCACAAGATGTGAGTTTTGTTGCATCCGGACCGGGCAGAGTTGCTCAAGGAGCTCAGTTTAGAGTTTCATATACGGTGAATGCACAAGCATCCAATTTTAAAGCACCTACATTTCGTGACTTTAATTTTCTTGGCGGACCTAATCAGTCTACTTCTTCTAATATGCAAATTATCAACGGACAGGTTTCACAAACGGTTCAATATAGTTACACGTTTCATCTTCAAGCAGTTAATGTTGGGGTTTTTGAAATTGGTGAAGCCTCAATTACGGTGAATGGACAAACCTATCGTTCTAATAAACTGAGCGTTGAAGTTGTTGCAGGAAATGCACCAGCGGCTCGTCAACAACAACCACAGCAGCGTCAGCAAAATAATCAAGCTCAAGAAACTCAGACCATTGGAGCCAAAGATATTTTTGTTCGTGCCATTGCTTCCAAAACAAATGTGTATGAAGGCGAGGAAATCGCTGTTTTATACAAGATGTACACAGCCATTCCCATTGCTCAATATTCAATTAATAAAATTCCTTCCAGTCGTGGTTTTTGGACTTCCGAATTGAGCGATAGAAGAGGACAACCCAAACAATATCAAGAAGTTTTTGATGGACGAAATTATACGGTTGCCGAAATTAGAAAAGTATATGTTTATCCTCAGCAATCTGGAAATTTACAAATCGAGCCTTTGGAAATGGAAATTTTAGCTCAAGTGCGGAAAGCTCAGCAACAAAGACGTGGTTTTTGGGATAGTTTTTTTGATGATCCATTTTTTGGAGGCGGTTATACTAATGTGAAAAAATCAATCTCTTCAAATACGGTTAACATCCATGTTAGGAAATTGCCAGACAATGCCCCAGTAGAGTTTTCAGGTGCCGTGGGCAATTTTTCAGTTTCCGCTTCTGTCGACCGTCAGGAATTGCCCGCCAATGAAGCCCTAAAGCTACAACTTACCATTACTGGAAAAGGAAACTTGAAACTGATTGATTATCCGATTATTAAATTCCCAAATGATTTTGAAGTCTACGATCCAAAATCAATCGACCATACCAAAGTAACAGAAACAGGAACCAGCGGTTCCATGGTTTTTGAATATGTGGCCATTCCCCGAAATAAAGGAAATTTTAAAATAGAATCATCAAAATTTGTCTTTTTCGATCCTGCAAAAGGAAATTATGTCTCTTTGAACATTCCCGAATTTGAAATTAAAGTGAGCAAAGGAACAGGCGCTGGAGAGAGCGTTCTAACCAGCGTCAATCAAAAAGAGTTGCAGTATGTCGGAAGTGATATTCGATTTTTGAATAAACAAAATCAAACTTTGACCCAAAACAATCCTCTCTTTTTTGGAACTTTTATCTATTGGATTTTGTTAATTTTACCTATTCTGCTTTTTATTGTCTTTATTCTAATTTATAAAAAAGAGATTAAAAGAAGATCCGACCTTGTTTCTGTTCGGAATAAAAAAGCCGGTAAAATGGCTCGAAAACGCCTTTCGCAAGCCAAAAAAATGTTGGATAGCAATGCAAAGAATGAGTTTTATGAAGAGTTGTCAAAAGCAATTTGGGGATACACTGCTGATAAATTGATGATTTCTAATTCGGATTTGTCGACTGAAACAGTAATTGATGCTGTAAAAGCGACCGGACTCAAAGAGGAGATTGTTTGCAATTTGGAAAATCTACTTAACGAGTGCGAATTTGCTCGTTTTGCACCAGCAAATACGGAAAACTTGATGAATTCGCTGTATACGAAAGCGTATGATTTAATAATTTTAATGGATAAAGAGATAAAATAATGGATATGAAAAAGGGAATTAAATCGTTTGTTCTTATATTGTTCGTTTTTTTCGGGCTTTTTGCTATTGCTGATACTGTCCCAAATGCCACTTTCGATAAAGCATACAAACTTT
>JAQUGA010000077.1 GCA_028684405.1 Bacteroidales bacterium
ATGACAAAAAAGTAATTGTTTATCCAAATCCGACAAGCGATTTAGTGCATTTCGATTTTGAAGCCGAAGAGTCTATGATTGTTGAGTTTGTGTTAAGTGATGTTTCTGGGAAGTTGACAGATCGATTTTACACCACTCGCTTGCCGAAAGGTCGAAACTTAATTAGCTTTTCAACACAGCATTTAAACAATGGTCTCTATTTTGTAAAAATGCTAAATTACGACACAAAAAAAGTTTTGTATACCGAAAAAGTGATAATTCCTTAGTGTTTTATTTGTTTATTTCAGCCAAATATTGATCAATTCTGGCAAAAATAGTAGCCGAAACTTCATGGATGGGTGCATTGGTCGAAATGGAAATCAGTTTTCCTTTTGCTAAATAGTATTCAGTAAGTACATGCGTTAGTTCAAAATAGTTACTCATTCGTTTTAAAAAAACTTGATCATTATCGTCGGCTCTTCCTTCAGCAGCCCTTTTAAACATTCGTTGGAACAAAACTTCTTCTGGTGAATGCAAGTAGAAAACCAAATCACATTTTATATGATGTTTCTTTATAAATTTTTCAAATATTTCGGCTTGAGCAAGGGTTCTGGGAACTCCATCCAAAAGATGTCCTTGGTCATTGCGAAGTGAGTTCACATATTGATAAAGCATTTTTAGAGTAATGCTATCGGGTACCAGATTTCCCTTGTCTATCAGCATTTTGGCAAGTACGCCAAGTGGGGTTTCTTTGGCTATTTCTTGTCTAAATAGTTCGCCGGTAGAGATGTGCGACAAGCCGTATTTTTCAGAAATTAGCTTCGAGTGTGTTCCTTTGCCACTGCAAGGGGGACCAATCATGATTATATTAAACTCCATAAACCTGTTTTATCGTATCTTTTTAAACCACTTTTCAACAACTCCAGATAGCCTTTCGTAAATTTCTGCTTCACTTCCAATTCCGTCTACCAAAGTGTATTTGTTCAGTTTCTTATAATATTCAACAACTGGTTTTGTTTTTAGTTCATATTCCTCCATGCGACGTATAATCAGATCTGTTTCCGTATCATAGGTTCTTTTTTTAGTTGTTTTGGCTCTCAACGACAGTCGTTTGAAACATTCCAGCATGGGAACTTCCAAATTTATTGCTAAACTAACAGAAGATTTTTGTCGCATCAACATGCCGTCCAAAATATATGCTTGAACAATGGTTCTGGGAAAGCCTTTGAAAATAAAACCGCGGGCATCTGGATGTAATTTTATCTCTTTTTCGAGCATTTGAATAATGATTTCATCAGGAACATTTAGCCCTGTTTGCATGTATGGCATGACACGCTTTCCAAGATCGCTGTCTTTTTTTACTTCATCTCGAAGAATTTGTCCGGTAGAAATGTAAGCGAGGTTATATTCTTTTGCCAATAAATGCCCTTGAGAACCTTTTCCACCGCCAGGGCGACCAATTACAACAACATTCAAAAGGGTTTCACGAAGTGTCTTCTCAACTACTGCATTTAAATTATTAAAAACCTCTTCTACGCTTCCTACACCATTAATTCCATAATATTTGCCTTTTTCGCGATAGAAATCAGCTACAGGCAGCGTTTTTTCTTCGTACTCTTTAAGGCGGTACATTATCACATCGTGCGTATCGTCTTTTCTTCCCGCCTCGTTTGAGCGTTTGATTAAGCGATCGTATAAAACTTCTTTCGGAGCTTCCAAACTGAGCATACATGTAAGTGCAGTATTCAAACGCAACAAAAGACCATCCAAAATATAAGCTTGTACCACTGTTCTTGGAAATCCGTCAAACAGAAAACCGTTGGCATTGGGGTTCATCTTAATTTTATCTTCAATAATTTGAACGATGATATCGTCGGATACCAATTCACCGCGAGCAATAATGCTTCGGGCGGACAAACCAATTTCTGTCTCTTCGGCAATTTCCTGACGGAGCATTTCACCCGTTGACAAATGAATTAGATTATAACGCTTTGCCAATAATTCTGATTGTGTCCCTTTGCCTGCACCGGGCGCACCAAATAATGCAATGTTTAGCATGAAATATGTTTTTTATTCGATTACTTGATAAATGTTTTTGTAGTTTCTGCCCAATTCATCATAGTCAAGGCCGTAGCCAACAATAAATTTATTGGGAATGCGAAGTGCCACATAATCAATTTGATGGGTTTTGCTATACGCTTCTTCTTTGTACGTCATAGTGGCGATTTTTATCGATGCTGGTTGCTCTGGGAGGAGAAGATTAATTAAAGCATCAATGGTGTTCCCAGTATCAACAATGTCTTCAACAATGATAATATCTCTATTTTTTATTTCAGATTTGAGTCCAATCAAGGTTTTTATCTCATCTTGTCGAATCATCCCTTCGTAGGAAGAAATTTTAATGCAACTTACTTCACAATCAATTGTTAAGTTTTTTAATAAATCGCTTGCAAAAATAATCGCACCATTTAAAACCACCAAAAAAATGGGCGTTTTGTCATGATAATCCACATTTATTTTTTGGGCTACTTCTCTAACAGCTTTTTCTATTACCTCGGCAGATATGTATTTGACAAATCGTTTGTCCTTGATCGTAATTTCATCCATTGTTTTAAAATTTGAAGCAAAACTACAATATTTAGCTGAATTTACAACAAATACTATTGATATAAAAGGATTTTTAGTTTGCTAAACTTGGATTGATCATTTTTTGAATTAAAAAGAGTTTAACTCACAAACGATGCAATTATTCTTAAACAGAATAAATATCATGAAATTTCTCATTCTGTTCCATTTCATTCGGAATGATAACATTCTGAGCAAAGCTTGGAATCTCATATCATTCGCAATTAATCAAACCTTGTATGGTTTTAACGTGGTTCGCAACAGTAGAAAACAGTGAGATTTCTGGCTCACAAGCCCAAAGCTTTCTATTATCCTTGCTATTTCTTTAAACTCAAAAGAATTCGTACTTTTGCAGACTTAAATATATAAAAATTGATGAAGGATAAGTACTTATATCATACTCTTTCTAACGGAATTAGAATTGTTCACAAACAAGTGCCTGGTCAGGTTTCGCATATGTGCTTGGCGGTTAAATCGGGTTCGCGTGACGAATTGCCCCACGAATGGGGAGTTGCCCATTTTATAGAACATATGATTTTTAAAGGAACCAAAAAACGCAAACCTTTTCATGTTCTTGCACGAATGGAAAACGTTGGAGGTGAGCTCAATGCGTTTACGGCCAAAGAAGAGACTATTTTTTATGCTTCATTTCTAAAACCTTATTACCACCGAAGTGCCGAACTGCTTTCGGATATTATCTTCAACTCTGTTTTTGCTCAAAAAGATATTGATGTTGAAAAAGATGTGGTAATAGAAGAGATTAAATCCTACAAAGACAATCCCGCAGAGCTCAGTTTTGATATGTTTGAAGATTTAATTTTTGAAAATCATCCCCTCGGAAGAAATATTTTAGGCTCTGTGAGTTCTATTAGAACGATGAAACGAAAAGATATTTTGAGTTTTATAAATCGAACCTATACCTGCGATCAAATGGTGATTGCTTCGGTGGGCAATATCTCTTTTGTAAAATTGATTAAAATTTTAGAGGAGTATTTTGGCCATATACCAAGTTCTAAACGGACGTATGAAAATTCAGTTTTTAAAGAAAATAGTCCTGAAAATCTGTTTGTTAAAACAAATTCGCATCAATCAAATAGCATTTATGGTCGACTTTCATATGATATGCACAACGACAAAAAGAATGTCTTTAGCTTGATTAATAATTTGCTGGGTGGACCGGGCATGAATACTCGTTTAAATATTTCCATTCGAGAGAAAAATGGCTATGCATATGCCGTGGAATCAAGTTTTCAGCCTTTGTCGGATACGGGCTTTTTCTCGGTCTATTTTGCTACCGATAAAAATCATGTAGATAAAACTATTTCATTGATTCAGAATGAGTTTCATAAGTTGAAAACCGAAAAATTGGGAACGCTTCAATTGAGTCGTGCCAAAAAACAATTTATTGGTCAGTTAGCATTGAGTGGTGAATCCAATTTGAACGAGATGGTTTCGATGGCCAAAAGTATGTTGTTTTTCAATCAAATTGATTCCATGGCGGATGTGTATAAAAGAATTGAGAGCATTTCGGCTTCCGATATTTTGGAAATATCCAATGATATGCTGAATCCAGAAGCGTTTAGTTTAATTACAATAGGACGAAAATGAGATACGAAGATAGCTGTGTAAATGAGGCTTTCAACGAGTACGCCGATGCTCACAGCAGCGACGAACCTTTGATTTTGAAAGAGTTATTTCGCGAAACCCACTTAAAAATGCTCAATCCCAGAATGATTTCGGGAAAACAACAAAGTCATCTTTTACGCTTTATTTGTCGCATGAAAAAACCTCAAAGAGTTCTGGAAATTGGCACATTTAGCGGATATTCTGCCATTTCAATGGCGATGGAATTGCCCGAAAACGGAATTTTATATACCATTGAAATCAATGAAGAACATCAAGAAATTATTGAAAAATACATCCACAAAGCAAAACTCGAAAGCAAAATTAATTTGATTATTGGAGATGCATTAAACGTAATTCCAAGTTTAAATGAAAAATGGGATTTGGTTTTTATCGATGGAGATAAGTCGGAATACGGTCGCTATTACGATTTGATTATTGACGCTCTAAATCCCGGTGGAATTATTCTGGTGGATAATGTTTTATGGAGTGGTAAGGTGCTGATTCCCAATGATGTTTTGCATGATGAACCCACTCGCTTGATCGATGCTTTTAACAAACGTATTGCACAGGATGATAGAGTAGAAGTGATGTTGTTGCCCTTAAGAGACGGGATTTTATTAATTCAGAAAAAGTAAAAAAAGATGAGAATAGATATTTTGACCCTATTTCCAGAAATGTTTGATGGACCTTTTCAGCATTCTATAATAAAACGGGCTGTTCAAAAGAATTTGACGGAAATTTTTATTCATAACATTCGCGATTTTTCTGAAAACAAACATCGAAAAGTAGATGATTATCCCTATGGTGGCGAGCCAGGAATGGTGATGATGATTGAGCCGATATATAAATGCATCTCATTTTTGAAAACAGAAAGAGATTATGATGAAGTTATTTTCATGACTCCTGATGGAGAACTTTTCGATCAACAAATTGCCAATAGATTGTCTATGCTCGGAAATATTATTTTGTTATGTGGCCACTACAAAGGTATTGATGAGCGAATCAGAGAGCATTTGGTGACGCGTGAAATTTCAATTGGAAACTTTGTTCTCTCTGGAGGCGAGCTGCCTGCAATGGTCGTAGTGGATGCATTGGTAAGATTGTTGCCCGGAGTTTTAAACGACGAAACATCAGCCTTGTCGGATTCTTTTCAAAATGGTTTGCTTTCCCCGCCGGTTTATACTCGTCCTGCCAATTTTAATGGTTGGGAAGTGCCCGAAGTTTTGTTATCGGGAAATGATAAATTGATTGATCAATGGAAAGATAAAAAAGCAATGGAAAGAACCAAAAAAAGACGACCAGACCTTATTTAGAGCCGTTCTGGTCGTTGAGCGTGGTCGAAACGCCGAAACGATTGATTGTCAGTAGTTTATCGAGTTTTTACTCCCTAGAATTACTATTTATAAAGTTCATTTCGAAAAATCCTTTTTTTATGCAGAAAATGCTTTATGGATGTTGACAAAACCCCCAATCCATATTTCACACTTCTGCTAAAATTGATGGATGAGGCTTCTGGAAAATATTTGGTGGGGCAACTAATTTCAGCTATTTTATAATTTCTCATCACAATTTGCGAAAGCACTTCATTGTCAAAAACAAAATCATCGGAATTGTTTTCAAAATTGATGGATTTTAAAACTTCTGCATTGTAAGCTCTATATCCAGTGTGATATTCGGATAATTTTTGACTGATTAAAACATTTTGGACAAAAGTCAAGAACCTGTTAGACAGATACTTATAATATGGCATTCCGCCAATCAAAGCGCCTTTTCCTAGGATTCGGGATGCTAAAACTACTTCGTAAAGTTCCGTGTTGAGAAGTTCGACCATGGCTGGGATAAGCAGTGGAGTGTATTGATAATCAGGGTGAAGCATTATGACAATGTCGGCATCCAATTCAAGTGCTTTTTGATAACAGCTTTTTTGATTTGCGCCGTAGCCTCTGTTTCTGTCGTGAATCAAAATATGCTTTATTCCTAATTTTCGGGCTACTTCAACCGTATTGTCGGTGCTGGCATCGTCTACCAAAATAACTTCATCCACCAATGAATGAGGAATTTCATGGTAGGTGTTTTCCAAAGTTTTTCCCGCATTAAAAGCCGGCATCACTACAACGATTCTTTTGTTATTTAGCATTTTTTTTTGGTTTTATCCACATTAAAGTTTTGTCTTCCATGATGTCAATTTTCTCTTTGTCAATCAGCCAGCGGATGATTTCAATGGTTTTTTCTTCAGTAAAAATATCCACCGATTTCACCACATCTTCCATTTTCATAGGTTTTTCTTGCAGCAAAGGTTTAATGATATGAACGGTATTGTTGAATTCAAAGTCGTTGATATTCATCTTGTTACGCTTGATGCAGATGTTGCATTCGCCGCATCTGAGCGTATTTGTTTCACCAAAATATTCCAACAGAAGTTTGCTGCGGCATTTTGTTTGATTGGTGGTGTAGTTTAGCATGGCATCGATGCGTTTTTTTGCGGTCTCTTTCAAAAACTGATACCGATCGTATGACAGTGTTATTTGATTCTCATTTATGCGATTTGCGGTGAAGATAATTTGAGCTTTGTCGGTTTGTTGGTCATAAATAATGATGCCGTTCTTTTCTAGATGAATCAGACTTGCAATAACCTGACTATAACCAATTTTAAGCCGATCTGCCAAATCTTGTTCTTTGATTTGAACAAAGTTTGAAAAAAGACCGCCGTATGATCTAAGCAGGGTTTTTATAAAATTATCGTATTTCTTATTTGCTACTTGAAAGCTGTAAATTTCTTCATTAGAGCATCTTATTGTGATTTTTGAAGGCTTATAATAAGCTTCATTTAGCACAAAATAACCCTCTTTTTCAAGAAACTTCAAAGCGTTGTAGCAGAGCAGTGTAGGGAAGTTGTAGTTTTTGGCAAATTTGGAAAATTCAAAATCAAAAACTCTGTCTTTTCCGTGTTCCATGGGGATTTGCAGATAGTTGCAAAGGGCTTTATACACATTTCGAATAAATGTAAGTTCTGGAAAACTTTCGATGTATTTTTTTTGCAACTCTTCAATATCCAGATCATCGTAGAGCATAAAAGCCCATGATTTTTTTTCATCTCTTCCGCCTCTTCCAGCTTCTTGAAAATAGGCTTCAATAGAGTCGGGAATGTCGATGTGAACCACAAAGCGTACGTCTGGTTTGTCAATTCCCATTCCAAAAGCATTGGTCGAAACCATAATTTGTTTGATGCCTTTAATCCAGTCGTTTTGTTTTTTATCTCGCTCTTCAACGGAAAGTCCGGCATGATAATATTCGGCAGTAATGTTTCTTTTTTGCAAAAATGCAGCAATTTCCTGAGTTTTTCTTCGGTTTCTGACGTAAATTATTCCTGTTCCCTTTACATTATGGATGATGCGAAGCAAACGTTCCATTTTGTTTTCAGTACGTAAAGTTAGGTATATCAGATTGCTACGTGCAAAACTTTTTTGAAAAACGTTCCGTTCTCTAAATTTTAATTTGTCTTGAATATCTTCTACTACAAGAGGCGTAGCCGTGGCTGTGAGGGCAATTATTGGAACTTTTGGGAAATATTCTCGGATGTCTGCAATTTCTAAATACGGTGGACGGAAATCGTAGCCCCACTGAGAAATACAGTGTGCTTCGTCAACGGCGATTAAACCAATGTTCATACGGGTTAGATTCACCAAGAAATCATCTGATTTTAGACGTTCGGGAGAAACGTATAAAAATTTTGTTTCGCCAAAAAGACAATTCGAAAGTGTGCGTTCAATTTCCATCCGATGCATGCCAGAATAGAGAGCAGCTGCTTTGATGTTTTTGCTATTAAGGTTTTCAACTTGGTCTTTCATCAAAGCAATTAAGGGCGAAATAACGAGGCATAAACCATTGATTGCCAGTCCTGGAACTTGAAAACAAATGGATTTTCCACCGCCGGTTGGCAAGAGCGCAAGAGTGTCTTTGCCCGACATGACCGATTGGATAATCTCTTCTTGCATCGGTCTAAATTGACTGTGTCCCCAGTTGTTTTTTAATATTTGGTGGATAGTTTGCACGCTCACAATTCCTTATAATTGATTAATATACTTCGATTTTTTTTAGAAAGCGTAAAAATACCAAATAATTTGACTAATTTTGCAGTCAAATTAAAAAAATATAATGATAACATTTGACCAATTTGGCTTAAACAGTCAAATTCTCCAGGCTATAACGGAGCTCGGCTTTGAAAATCCAACCCCCATCCAAGAAAAAGTAATACCTCATTTGCTCGAATCAAAAAGAGACTTAATCGGTTTGGCTCAAACAGGAACCGGAAAAACGGCAGCATTTGGTCTGCCTTTATTAAATCAAATTGACACTTCTGTTAAAACGACTCAGTTTTTGATATTGTCGCCTACGCGCGAACTCTGTATGCAAATATACAACGATTTGGAAGCGTATTCCAAATATCAAAAAAATATAAATATAGTAGCTGTTTATGGTGGAGCTTCCATCGAAAATCAAATTCGCAAAATCAAATCTGGTGTTCATATTATTGTTGCAACACCCGGTCGTTTGCTCGATTTGCTAAAACGAAGAGCGGCCAACATTTCGGGAATTAGAACCATTATCCTTGATGAGGCAGATGAAATGCTGAACATGGGATTTAGAGATGATTTGGAAGATATTAGCAGTCATGCTCCCAAAGATAGACAAACCTTGTTGTTTTCGGCTACCATGCCTGCTGAAGTAGCGGCATTGTCGAGAGTTTATTTGACCGATCCCATTGAAATTACAGCTGGAAAAGCAAATACAGGAACTTTGTCTGTTGAACATCATAGTTATGTAATGCAAGAAAAAGACAGATATTCTGTTCTCAAACGCATTGTTGATTATTATCCTGGTTTGTATGCTTTGGTTTTTTGCCGCACTCGTGCTGAATGTCAGCATGTTGCAGGTTTGTTAATGAAAGATGGCTACGCTGCGGATGCTTTGCACGGAGATTTGTCGCAAGCACAACGCGATTATGCCATGTCACGTTTTAGAAATAAAGCAATACATATTTTGGTAGCTACTGACGTTGCCGCTCGCGGAATTGATGTGAACAACCTTACCCATGTTCTAAATTACAACTTGCCCGACGATATTGATACTTATCTGCATCGTAGCGGACGGACTGGAAGAGCAAACAATAAAGGAGTTTCAGTAGTTTTGGTAAATGTTCGCGAGAAATTCAAAGTGAAACATTTGGAAAGAAAAGTAAATCAAAAATTTATTGATATGCAAATTCCAAATGGAAAAGAGATTTGTGAAAAACGAATTTTGCATCAAATTGAAGAGGTTATTTCACTTGAACTTAAGGAAAATGCTGTTGATTACATTTCAGCTGAATATTACGAGAAATTTGCGGATCTTTCAAAAGAAGAAATCATCCAACGTTTTCTCTCATTGCAGTTTAATGAAATGTTTGCAAAATATCAAAATGTTCCCAATTTGAATGTCTCTGGAGGACAATCTGATAGGAGAGACGATAGAGATAGAGACGGTCAAAATCAAAGAAATAAAGCACCTGGGTTGACCCGAATGTTTATCAACATTGGTCGAATTGATGGCTTTGATAAAGAGATGATGCGCGATTTCTTAAAAGATATTTCCGAAAATAGCAATTTGGATGTTGCAGAAGTTGATATTCGGGATCGTTTTTCAATTTTCACCATTCCTGATAAGGAAATTGATTTGGTGAAAAAATCATTTACAAAAATTATGTTTGACAATCGTCCTTTGAGGGTTGATGAAATGGATAGAGGCGACTCTAGGTCATCATCTGGCGGTCGTAGAGCACCTCGCGAAGACAAATACAACGATCGTTCGTCAGGACGTTCTTCGTCGCGTTCTAGTCAAGGTAATCAAAAATGGAGCAGTGGAGGAAGTTCTGACCGAGGTAGAAGTTATTCTTCTTCAAAAAAATCAGGAAATGATAGAAGTGGAGATAGTAAACGTCGCTCGTCCAGATATTAGAATTCTTTGTATAATTGCATAAATGAAAAAATAATTCGTTCATTCATAGTTAGATGAGAAAAAAAGTGAGTTTTATCGCAAATAAATTTGCAAATTAAAATAAAAGTATTACTTTTGCAACCTCAATCGACACTAAAAGAGATAAGTTCTTTAACATACAGGAGAGATGGGTGAGTGGCTGAAACCAACAGTTTGCTAAACTGTCGTACTCGTAAGGGTATCGGGGGTTCGAATCCCCCTCTCTCCGCTGCGATTTTAAATGAATTAAAAGATATAAATCGGGGTATAGCGCAGTCCGGCTAGCGCACCTGCTTTGGGAGCAGGGGGTCGCAGGTTCGAATCCTGCTACCCCGACTTTTTTTTTATAGGCCTTTCCCATTAAGACCTATTTTCGTTCTTAATTTAATGGTTCCGTAGCTCAGCTGGTGCCGAAAAATAAAAAATCTATGATTTTTATATTTTATCGCGCATCCACGAAAGATTATCAAATCGCAGATTTTAATTCTTTCGGGAATAGAGCAACAGCCTTCTATTTCATTCCTTATTTATTGAATGAAATATACGTTCTTAATTTAATGGTTCCGTAGCTCAGCTGGATAGAGCAACAGCCTTCTAAGCTGTGGGTCATAGGTTCGAATCCTATCGGAATCACTTGTAATATATGCAAAAACATGAAAGCCACTGAAAATCAACACATTCA
>JAQUGA010000284.1 GCA_028684405.1 Bacteroidales bacterium
TTATTTTTCTCGACTTATTATCACTCTGTTCGTGTGTAAATTAAGAAACCGCCGTATACCGAACGGTACGTACGGTGGTGTGAGAGGACAGTGAGCGAACTAATCGCTCACTTCCTACTCGATTCAAGATTTTTAATGATAAAAATACTTGATAATGTTTCGGTTTTTAATGCTAAATATCACTTATTATAATTTGCTTCTTTCCGTCAATAAACCCCACAGCTTTAAATTCAGTTCTACGATTGAGCTGATGATCTTCTTCTGAACAATCTACATCATTTGAGCAATTGTTTAGATGTTGATTCTCACCATAACCTTTAGCAATAATTCGGCTTTTATCAATTCCTTTTGCAATAATGTATTTTACTGCAGCATCGGCACGTCTTTGAGAAAGAGCAATATTGTATTTGTTGGATCCGCGTGCATCTGTGTGGGAGTTTAACTCAACAATAATGTCTTTATTTTCTTTTATTATTTGAACTACTAAATCGAGATCAGCTTTGGCATCCTCGCGAATGAATGATTCGTCGAAATCATAATAGATGTTTTTCAATACAATGGTTCTGCCTATTTCCATTTTTTCCATGATTAATTCTACAAACAATGTGTCTTGGTTTCGAGCATATTCTGTTAAAATGGTTTTTGATACAGTATAATATCCTTCTTTTGACCCAACAAAAGTATAAGTGTCTTTGCATTTTACTTCGGTGCTGAATTTTCCGTTAACCTCTTTTAAATCTTCTTTTGTTTTATCGTTTGACTCACTAAACATTTTAACATTCACTCTGTCTAAAGGAATTTTATTGTTGTTTTCATCCATTGTTTTCGTGATAATAGCAACATATAATTGTGAAGGAGGCATCGATTCGAAGTAATATATGTCATCACTTCCTTTGCCTCCATCTCTGTTTGATGATAAATATCCGGAAATATCTTTTTCAGTGAAAATAATTGAAAAATCATCTTTTGAAGAGTTGATGGGAGCTTTTAAGTTTTCTGGCGTCGACCATTGATTCATTTTGCCTGTTGTTTTAAAAATATCCAATCCGCCCATGCCTGGGTGTCCATCGCTTGAGAAAAAGAGAACTCCGTCGGAATCCATGTATGGAAACATCTCTTTACCTGCCGTATTAATTTTATTTCCTGCATTTTGTGGTTGGCTCCAAGAACCATCCGTATTTTTTGTTGAGAAATAAATATCTGTTCCACCCAATCCTCCCGACATGTCGGAAACATAATATAATATGGAGCCATCGGACGATAATATGGGATGTCCAATTGAGTATTCTTCGGGTTTGTTATATGAAAATGGAATAGGTGTAGACCATTTCCCATTTGAAAACTTGGCAGAATAAATTTCCAATCTGTTTTCATAATCAGATTCTTCAATGTTTTTAATCCAGCTGGTAGGGTCGATGTTGCGGTTTTTTTTCTTCACTCTGACCATTTTAGTTCGAGTGAAAAACAGTTCGTTTGAGATTCCAGAGAAGTGAGCTGGACCGTTGTGATATTTGTCATTTAATGGATCGATTAAGTCAAATTTTGTCAGCTTCGATTCCTCTTCCACTTTGTATAATTTAAGGAATGGATTACCTGTCCATGCGTGAGTTTCTTCAGAAGAGGACAGAATGCCGTTTTTTCTGTCGGATGTAAAAATAAAACCTTTTTCAAAAGGAATTAATCCGAAATCGGAATTTTGACTATTGAGCGCTTCTACATTTTGTATATCAATTAATTCTGGAAATGCAATCCACTTTTTTGCCTCTTTGCTAGACTGGATTTGAGAATCTGCAGTTATATCTGAAGGTTCTAACTTTTTGTATCGTTCAAACTGCTCAATAGCTTCGTCGTATTGACCTTCCATTTTCAAAAGGCTACCATATATAAAAACGTCTTTTGGCAAAGGGTTTTCTTTTAGTGCCAATCGAGAAATCCACTCTTTTGCTTGCTTTGCTTCATTAATCATGAGATAGCAGCTAGCGATATTCCGAATGTCTTCATCGCCTGGCGAATGAAGGATGAAATAGTTTTGATACATGCTGATGGCTTTAACAAACTCAAAATTATTCATCAACTGTTTTGCTTGGTTGGCATCCGAACCCTGTGAATAAAGATGCACTGCGTGCATTGTTATCACTGACAAAAACAGGGCGTATAATATTTTTTTCATAGCATTATTTTTTTTTAGGTTAGAAATATCGTGGTGTTCTCATGCGTGTATCGGCTTTTTTTGGAAATGTGTATGCGATTTCAATTTCGTGACCCGAAAAACCACTTAGGGCACTGGTAGACATAGTGAATGCATAACCAACGATTAGGCTTTTGTTGATGTTCCATTCTGTCATTAAAACGAGCGCATTTCTCATTCTGAGCGTATTGTCAAGTTCATTGTTGAATACTGAATTTACGCCAAATCTGTAGGTAACACCAAGCCAGAAAGTTTCTTTGTATAACACGAAGTTATTAATGTCAAGGGTTGATTGAGCTTTTAAATCTTCCCGAATTAGGAAACTGGGTTTCAATTTGAATTGATCTCCCAAATCGAAAACATAACCGGCTGTTAGATAATAGTGACGTGCTTGGTCAATAGAGTTTATCTTTTTATTTGTTATTA
>JAQUGA010000285.1 GCA_028684405.1 Bacteroidales bacterium
TGTAGGTAGTTCCAATAACGGTCGCGAATCGGAAAGCAAACGATTGGGCGTTAAATTATTCGGCGGACAAATTGCTGTTGCCGGTAACATTATTGTACGCCAAAGAGGTACCAAACATAACCCTGGGTTAAATGTTGGTATTGGTAAAGATCATACTTTATTTGCTCTTACCGACGGCATCGTGAATTTTAGAAAGAAAAAAGACGGAAAATCTTTTGTTTCAATTAGTCCTGTTGAACAAAACTAAAAAAACATTTGATTTTAGAATTTCTAAAATCTACGTTTATTAAAAGTACTGAAAAAGCTACCCTAGGGTGGCTTTTTTGTTTTATAATCACTATTGTCCGATAAAATAAGAAAGTATTGTTTTGGCGTAAATTGCTTCTATCAATTTTTTCCTCAATCCTAAAAGATGAATTGATTTTCAGCAATTTACACCCTTATGGATGTGAAATAAATTGCGGAAAAGCAATATTTTTTAAAAAAACCAAAACCAAGCCTCTCTTTTTTATTTTATACATATTCGCTTCTTATGCTGAGTTTTACATAAGATAATCAGATTTTTATCGGACAACAGTGTTTTATCATAATAAAAGTTTGCTTATTGCAGTCCTCTATTTCTAATTAATATTGCACCTAAAAAGGGTATAACAAATCCAATATTTCATATTTCGTTCTGCAATAAACAATATTAGCTGTTTATTGTTACTTATATAAATCACATTAAGAAATATAAAAATAATGGCAACAAAAAAATATAAAAAAGAAGAGGTTCTCAAAGATTATAAAATTATAAATGAGAGCCGTCAAGCTTCTCTACTGGCACGTAAAGAGGTGCTTACAGGAAAGGCAAAATTTGGACTTTTTGGAGATGGTAAAGAATTGGCTCAAGTTGCTTTGGCTAAACAGTTTAAAGATGGTGACTGGAGATCGGGATACTATCGTGATCAAACTTTTATGATGGCCATTGGCGAATTCAGCTTGCTTGAATATTTTAATCAGCTTTATGGAAACACCGAGCCTGGTGCCTGTCCATCTACTGGCGGACGAATGATGAACAATCACTTTGCAACCATTAGTTTGGACAAAAATGGAGAATGGAAAGATTTGACCAAACAAAAAAACAGTTCTGCCGATATTTCTCCAACAGCAGGACAAATGCCCAGATTGCTTGGGTTGGCTTATGCTTCTAAGCTCTTTAAAAACATTAAGGAATTGGCACACTATAAAAAATTCTCAAACAATGGCAATGAAGTTGCTTTTGGAACCATTGGCGATGCCAGTACTTCGGAAGGCCACTTTTTTGAAACGATAAATGCTGCTGGCGTACTTCAAGTTCCGATGGCTATTTCGGTTTGGGATGATGGGTATGGAATTTCTGTTCCCAAAAAATATCAAACAACAAAAAGCGATATTTCAGCCTTGATGAAAGGGTTTGAGGAGGATGATCAGCACAAAGGCTATGCTCTTTATAAAGCCAAAGCATGGGACTATCCTCAATTGGTTGAAACGTATGAAAAAGCAATTCCCTATTGTCGTAAAAATCATATTCCTGTTTTTATTCATGTGGATGAGGTTACACAACCGCTTGGACACTCTACTTCAGGCTCTCACGAAAGATACAAAGACGAAAAAAGAATGCAATTTGAAAAAGATTTCGATTGTAACCTTAAAATGAGAGACTGGATTATAAAAGAGAAAATCGCCACTCTAAAAGAATTAGAAGAAATTGAAAACCAAGCGATAGAAGCTGTAAAAGAGGCACGAGATGAAGCTTGGAAATCGTACATTGTACCCATCGAAAACCTTCGCGAAGAGATGATTGCTCTAACCAATTCTGCATCGTGTAATTGTGCTAAAACTGGACGCATCGTAACTGAAACCGACGCTCTTCGTCGCATTGCTCAACCTACTCGCAAAGATATAATCTCCACCGCAGCTCACATTTTACGCCATATGTGTCAAAGTTGTAATCCGAACAAACCATTGAAAGATGCTTTGAGAACCTGGATTGCCGAACAAATGGAAGATGGTCACCAAAGATACAGCAGCCATTTATATAGCGAGTCTGACAACTCTCCCCTGAAAGTAAAACCGATAGCAGCTACGTATAGTGACAAATCTGTAATTGTTCCTGGAAGAGAAATTCTCAACAAAAATTTCGATGTAATTTTCGAAAGAAATCCACTGGTCGTCGCTTTTGGTGAAGATGTTGGCGGCATTGGTGGTGTAAATCAAACATTTGAAGGATTGCAACAAAAATATGGAGAACTTCGGGTAAGCGATACCGGAATTAGAGAAAATACAATTCTCGGACAAGGCATTGGATTGGCTCTCAGAGGATTCAGACCCATTGTAGAGATTCAATATTTTGACTATCTGTTGTATGCTTTGCAAACCATGAGCGATGATTTGGCAACCACTCGTTATCGTACCATTGGAGGGCAAAAAGCGCCTGTGATTATTACTACGAGAGGTCACCGTTTGGAAGGAATATGGCACTCAGGATCACCTTTAAGCATGGTTATTAATTCCATCAAGGGAGTTCATGTATTGACCCCTCGAAACATGACTCAAGCTGCAGGATTTTACAATACCGCTATGG
>JAQUGA010000286.1 GCA_028684405.1 Bacteroidales bacterium
CTCATCACTCATCACTCATCACTTTTCACTCATAACCCGTCCACCCGTCCACCCGTCCACTTTCCACTTTATAAATATTTTTTATCACAAATGTATTTAGTAACGATTAAGCAAATAGCTAGTTGTCAAAAAACACCAAACAAGGAACAACAAACAAGGAACCACGAACAACAAACAAGGAACAACGAACAACGAACCACAAACAAAGAACAACGAACAAGGAACAACGAACAACGAACAACGAACAAAGAACAAAAAAAGCCCTCCACTAAGTTTGTAGTTGCCGAAATAATTTGTAAATTGCACAGCTAAAATACATCCAATATGAAAAAGATACATCTACTTATTTTATTATTTGGTTTTAGCCAAATTTTCGCTCAAACTTCCACTATGAAACAGATCAATCAAAACCCCCAAGAGGGGCAAGTCATCAACAAAATGACACCCGAATTCCTGTGGTTGCTCAAACGTGTTAGCGACATACAGCTCTCTCCAGATGGAAAAACGGTTTTATTTGGTATTTCTGAATATGACTTAAAAGAGAATAAAGGCAAACGGAATTTATTTACCATGCCAGTCACCGGAGGGGAAATAAAACAAATAAGTGATGTAAACGCTTCATTATTCAATGCTGTTTGGCGTCCGGATGGAAAAAAGATTGGCTATTTATCCGCAGAATCTAAAAGCGTTCAAATCTGGGAAATGAATCCGGATGGAAGTGGAAAAACCAGAATAAGCAATATTCCTGATGGAATCAATGCATTTATCTATTCTCCCGACCAAAAAAACATCCTCTACATTAAAGATGTAAAAATGGAAAAAACAGTGCAAGACCTTCATCCAGACCTTCCAAAGGCAGAAGCCATGGTTTTTGATGATTTGATGTATCGTCATTGGGATGCGTGGAGCGATTTTTCGTATCAACATATTTTCCTTGCATCTTATACAGATGGGAAAATGGAGAACAATATCGATATTATGAAGGACGAACCATGGGACGCACCAATTATGCCTCATGGTGGTTTGGAACAGATCAGTTGGAGTCGTGATGGCAAAAAGTTGGCCTATGCTTCCAAGAAGTTAAAAGGCAAAGATTATGCTTATAGCACCAATAGCGATATCTATATTTATGATTTAGAAACATCTAAAACAACCAATATCAGCTCATTTAATAAAGGATATGACTTGGATCCTGTTTTTTCTCCCGACGGAAAATCCATTGTTTGGAACAGCATGAAAACACCTGGTTTTGAATCTGACAAAAAACGCATTATGATTTATGATTTTGCGACTCAAAAAGCAGAAGATTATTCAGTTGATTTCGATCAAAGTTCAGAAAGTTTTGTATGGTCAGAAGATGCTAAAACCCTGTACTTTATTAGCGGTATTAAAGCAACACATCAAGTTTACAGCTTGGATATTAAAACGAAAAAAATCCGTCAAATTACCAAAGGTGTTCATGATATTACCTCTATCCAGCTTGCGGATAAAAACACCCTTGTTGCCAGTAAAATGTCGATGTCCTTGCCTGCTGAAATTTTTAGTATAAATATTAAAAGTGGCACAGATACGCAGTTGAGCTTTGTAAATAAAGACCTTCTTAATACCATAACAATGGGAGAAGTGAAGGAACGCTGGGTAAAAACGACCGATGGTAAAGATATGTTGGTTTGGGTCATTTACCCTCCGGGTTTCGATCCAAATAAAAAATATCCAACGCTTTTATATACTCAAGGCGGACCTCAAAGTGCCGTGAGTCAGTTTTTCTCCTATCGTTGGAATTTCCAAATTATGGCTGCACATGATTATATTGTGGTGGCTCCAAACCGCCGTGGATTGCCAACTTTTGGTTCGGAATGGAACGATCAGATCAGTCAGGATTATGGTGGACAAAACCAACTCGACTATTTATCAGCCATTGATGATGTTGCCAAAGAATCCTATGTCGACAGTGATAGATTGGGAGCAGTAGGGGCAAGCTATGGCGGTTTTTCTGTCTATTGGTTGGCCGGAAATCACAATAAGCGTTTCAAAGCTTTTATTGCACACTGTGGCATGTTTAATTTTGAATCTTGGTATGGCTCTACAGAAGAATTATTCTTTGCCAATCATGATATTGGTGGTCCATATTGGGAAAAGAATCGTCCAAAAAGCTATGACTTCTCCCCACACAATTTCGTTGGAAACTGGGATACACCATTGTTGGTTATCCATGGCGGCAGAGATTTTAGAATTCCCTACACCGAAGGAATGCAAGCTTTTAATGCAGCACAAATAAAAGACATTCCAAGTAGATTTTTGTATTTTCCAGATGAATCACATTTTGTACTAAAACCCCAGAATTCAGTTTTATGGCAAAGAGAGTTTTTCAAATGGCTGGACACATATTTGAAAAAGTAGAAAGTATAAAAGAAAAAACAGAAAGTAAGAATAGTGAAAAGCAGAAAGTAAGAATAGTGAAAAGTAGAAAGTAGAAAGGAGCCTGACCAGCGCATCTGTTCATTGCGATGAATTGACCCTACTTGTCCTCCCCCGACTATTTCACCGAGCTTGGATATCAGCGCGCGACTTAAACAAACACCCGTGTCACC
>JAQUGA010000287.1 GCA_028684405.1 Bacteroidales bacterium
GAGACTTTCAAGTTGCTGTAAATAGAAAATTCGGAAAAGAAATTGAAGTTGACTGGTCAGACATCAGAGTAATTTGCCTTGCCCCTGAATATAAAAAATATGACTTGCATGCTGTTCAAGTTATGGGAGCAAATATTGAATTATGGCAATATAAAATTTACGAAAATGGTATTTTAAGCATTGACGAGGTATATAAAAGAACAAGCAGTTCCAATCATCAAGAAACTGAAGAATATTCCGAGAAAAATCCTATTATGGTGGAAGCTGGAAAAAAGGCTGCACTAACAAGAAAAACAGCAACCTATACACTGGAACAACATTTTGAAAATCTCGATGAAAACATACTGGAATTGTTTAATGCGACAAGAGATTATATTATTTCATTAGACAGCACTATTGAAGAAACACCAAAGAAAAACTATGTGGCATATAAAACGAGCCAAAATTTTGTGTGCATGCAGACTTATAGAAAGAAAATAACTCTATATTTAAAACTCAATGCTGACGAAATTGAAATAATGCCAAAACAAGGACGCGATGTTAAGAATATTGGACATTTTGGAACAGGTGATTTTGAATTGACAATTAAAGATTTAAAAGACCTTGAAGAAACTAAGCATTTGATTAATGAAGCATATAAAAATATTGGTGGATAAACATGAAAATAAAGTGTATCGAAATATCAATAAATGACGAAGATTTAGGCTGTCAAGTGACTTTCTCAGAGAATAAAAGTTTAGGGGAAAAAGCTGCGAAAATGTCAATTCAAGAAATAATAGATTCGACAGGTGAGTATTTATTAATTCAAAGGTCATATCCAGAATTTGAAGATGAAAGTGATTACATATACTTTGAAACTCATAATGAAGAATTTGCTGGTGAGTTAAGTGATTATGAAATGGTTTTATCAAGAGAACAGTTTGAACTAAAATTAATTGATGGGAAAATTGACGTTTTAATAAATCCGACTGACAAGGAATATTCAGAGTTGAAAAAAATATTGCCGATTTTGATAAATAAAACTGGAAAACTAACGATAAATGACTGAAAAACAGCAGTTGCCAACACGCAATATAGCAAAAAGCGGTGAAGTGCGTAATTGGGGCGTCTTTAGCCCGTTTCAACTTCATCTCGGTTTGATAGCGAATCACTCGCAACCCGCTTCATGCCATATTGCCAAACGTTGTGTGCAAGCTTAAGAGGACGTTCATCAATAAAATTTACCTTAGAATGAAAGACAATTACAAAAATTCAAGATTGATTAAACGAATCTGCATATGCATCTTCTTATTATCAAGCAATACTCACTTGTATTCTCAAACAACGGATTATAACGATTGGAAAAACTGGGAAGACATCTGTTATTGCACAATGAACGATTCATATCATCCAAGTTCCATTGTAAGCGCTGACAATAATTTGCAACTTTTATTAAGTCTAAAAAATGGACTTACCCGAAAACAAATAGATTCACTGAAAATCCCTTATGTCAGGAGTCAATTATTACTTTTAGAGTCTTATCACCTAATAAACAAAACAGATGGTATTTACAAAACTGCCATTCCGATTTTAGATAGCGAACAAACGGCTCGATTAAGAAAACAATCGCAATTTATTGCAAACGAGATTTACCCTGAAATAGAGAAGGAGTGTCGGAATTTGGTAACACATTTAGCAAATCAAAACAGATTGAATAATGCCTACTCTATACTATTCTCTTACGTTTTGGATGGTCTAATTTGGACACAACTTGAAAAGGACGGGATGGTGGAAAGAATGGATACATCAGGAATATGGAGTGGGAACTATTGGTTCTTAACTCCTAGGCGAGCAGTTGATTGTGGTGGCACAAATTATTCGACAAAAGAGAATTTTGCGTTTAAATGGAATTGGTCGCATTCAGAAAAAGTAACTGAGGGGCTATGGAATAAGGACATTGAAGCACTATTCCCCTTTGCACAAGGAAAGACTATTCCTAACAAGGAAATAATTAATGAATTTGCTGATTATGGCTTTTTCGACAAAGACTCACGCCTTACCATACCAGTAATCAACGAGAAAGAAAATAACGCCTTGCATTCACTGTCTCTAAAGATTATTGATAGGTTATTGATTACATTTAAAGCAAAAACAGATTTTGAACAACTGAAAACTTCATATCAATTTAGCAACCACAGCGAAACGGCAGTAGTCTTTTACCATGAGGTTATGTTCGATTTAATGGACTTGCTGATAGAAAAGCAAATCATCCAATTACCAACAGCATTTAAAAGTCCTGAGAAAGCGACCCTCAAAGATGCCGCTGATTTATGTTTTATTGTAATATCGAAATAGTACAAAGCCTGCACACAACAAGCAGTTACTTCCACTGGGGCTGATGATGCAGATGCAGATTTTTTATTACCTTTAACTAACTTTTTAACGGCGGATAAGGCCGCTGACGGTTAACTCCCCAGCGTAAGCAACTGCCGACCGTTGAACTAAACCGCCCTCTTTGGTGGGGCGGTAATTTGCGGTAAATTTGCGATATTTGTATATACAAACCTTATTCAACAGTTTATGGGACACGTATCGATTAAAACC
>JAQUGA010000288.1 GCA_028684405.1 Bacteroidales bacterium
CGAGCCTCAATCTCAATACAAAAAACGAACAAAATTCCGAACTGGAAGTCTTGGTTGATTTCTACGGAAATCCCTACATTTACGATGCCCAAACCAAAAGTACAGCCTTCTATCGAAACGATGAGAAAGTATTTATGTTTACAAGCTACTACGGTCCTCGAAAAGGAACACTTTATCATCTCTATTTGGCATTTTATCGCATTCCATTTTCGTTTTACAAAGGAAGTAAAGTGAATGATGTTTTTCCTATTAATTTCTTTAGCATCAAGCCCTTAATTGTGTTGCAAGACATTATTGCTCCGTTTTATATCTTTCTTCGTACAAAATTTGAAGCACTTTATTTTAAACACAGCGAAGATTTTAGTAAGACGACTTCCTACATTCACACGCAAACTTCTGTGAATATCGGAAAAATGAAAATGAAATCAAATCAATATCAAATTTCCATAAAAAATGGCAATATCGAAGAGGTTGAAGTGGAGACAAAAAGAGAAAAATGGATAATACGTCAGGTTTTCAAAAATCGAGAACTTAAATAAACAAATATGAAAAAAATACTTACTATAATCATTCTCTTTTTTGTTTTTTCCACTTTATACGGACAGAGAACATCGACTGAATACGACTCTTTGACTTTGCATTATTACAATATTGGCAATTGGGATTCCGTGCTCATTGTTGGAAATGACGCTTTGAAAAAGGATGTTGATTTCTTTTATCTTCGGAGTCGCATGGGTTATGCAGCTTTTTCACAAACCCATTATAGAAAATCTGTCCGACATTTTGAAAAAGCATTTCAAATGAATTCCTATGATGATTTTGTGAAATATTATCTCTATTTAGCATACAAAAATGCAGGAATGACTTCCGAAGCGAATTCTTTTGGAAATAAATTAAGCGAAGCCGCAAAAAAAGATTTGCAATATGAAATTCCTTTTATTTCCGATTTTTATTTGGAAGTCGGACTTGGCATAGCAGATAGCAAAGCGAAACAAATTCCCAAGAAAGAAAGTTTTTTGGTGACCAAAAGGTCAAATAAAATGATGTATTATGGCATTATGGGATTTAACCATAATTTGGGCAAAAACATCTCCCTGTTTCATGTTTACAGCAATTACCAAATGAGTGATTTGGATATGTATGGAAATCAGTATCAAAAAGATGAGGTTCCTATAAAAACGAGCATCAATCAATATTATTTTTCTCCCAATTTCCGATTGTTCAAACGAACTGTTTTCAATCCGTTCTTCCATCTTTCAAACATTAATACTCAAATAAGTTTTCCTACATTTGTTATAACTCCTGGACTGGATCCAAAGTTTCAGTTTAAAACAAAGGACACCACTATTTTTGACTTTGCTTATGGTGCCAATCTTTTTCATTATACCCGTTTTGGAGGTGTTTCGGCAGGATTGTCGATGAATCAGTTTGGAGGAATTAATACATTTCAACAAAATATTGGCTTTTTGTGGTATCCTTTAATAACAAATAAACTTTATTTTAAAACAGATATTCAGCATTTAATGGGCAAAGGCTTTGCTTCCAAATCACAATTTAATTTTGAACAAATAGCTGGTTTTTCTATTACTGAAAATTTATGGAGTGAGCTGTTTTGGGTTCATGGAGATATTACTGGAAGCAATATGAGCAATGGATATTTATTGTACAACGGATTGCATCGTCAAAAAGAGATGTATGGATTGAAATTTAGTTTTTATACACCAAAAGCAAACTTCTTTATTCGTAGTCAATATGCACAATTTGAAAACGATTATGTGAAATTTGAAATGGGACAAATAGAATATTATAATACAATTAACTTTAACAAAATCAGCATTATAGGAGGATTATTATGGAAACTTTAAAACATTTATTTTTGCTTATATTTATCAGCTTTTCTGCTTCTCTTTTTTCTCAAAATTCCAAAGATATTCAGGCAGCATTTAGCAAAAGTTATACTTTGGAGTATGAATACAATTATTCGGGAGCGATTGAAGCTTTGAAAAAAGTTTACGTAGAGAGTAATTACGAAACCAATTTGCGTTTGGGATGGCTTCATTATCTATCCGGAAAGCAAGTGGAATCCTCTCAATATTACCAAAAAGCAATAAAATTGATGCCTTTATCCATCGAAGCTCGATTGGGTTATGTGTTGCCACAAATATCGCTCAATAATTGGAATAATGTAAAATCAACCTATCTTGATATTTTAAAAATAGACCCCAAAAACAGTACTGCCAATTATCGCTTGGGGTTAATTCATTATTATGCTAAGGAGTACAAAATTGCCATCAAATATTTCGAAACATTGGCAAATCTCTATCCTTTTGATTATGATTCTATTTTGATGTTTGCATGGACCAATTACCAACTCGGGAAACTTCGTGAAGCCAAAGTTCTGTTTCAGAAAGCATTGCTGATTAGACCCAATGATGAATCGGCTTTGGAGGGATTGAGTTTGATAAAGTAGGGCGTAGCAATAGTGTAAGTAACTAAAGCATGCAGCAGTTTTCGAGATTTTCTATTTTCAGGCAATCACTATTTTAAGCGTGGCGTTTTGTTCAAATCAATAC
>JAQUGA010000289.1 GCA_028684405.1 Bacteroidales bacterium
GGAAAATTAGAAATGTAATTTGCATAAATTTTGACACCATATACCTTGCGATGAAAAATAAACGAAAAAATGAGATGATGTATGTTACAAAACTTGGTTTTGTAATAAACATTTTTCTCACCATACTGAAGTTTACAGCCGGAATTTTCGGACGAAGTTCAGCCATGATAGCGGATGCAATCCACTCATCGTCGGATATGGTTTCGGATGTTGTTGTTTTGGTTTTTGTTCATTTTTCCAACAAACCAAAAGACGAAAATCACAATTACGGTCATGGAAAATTTGAAACTTTTGCTTCTTTCTCAATCGGACTTATTTTGTTTTTTGTAGGAATCGGCATGCTCTATTCTGCTGTCTTTTTAATTGTAGAAATCCTTCAAGGTACAATCGTTCCGCAACCGGGATTTATTGCTTTGGTCGGTGCACTGATCTCAATAATTGCCAAAGAATACGTTTTTTGGAAAACAATAAGAGTAGGCAAAAAGCATAAAAGTGACGCTATTATTGCTAATGCTTGGCACCACCGTTCCGATGCCTTAAGTTCCATCGCCGCTTTGATAGGGATTTCGGGAGCTTATTTTTTGGGAGAAGGCTTTATCATTCTGGATCCAATAGCCGCTGTTTTGGTCAGTATTTTTATTATTAAAGTGGCATACGAAGTTATTAAACCTGCATATCAAGAACTTCTTGACCAATCCTTGCCTGCCGAAACTGAAAACAGAATTATTGAGATTGTAAGCCGTGTTGAACATGTAGTTCACCCCCACTCTCTTAAAACCCGTAAAATCGGTTCAGATATCGCCATCGAAACTCATATTTATTTACCCGACGAATTCACCATCGATAAATCGCATGACATTACCGAGATTATTGACCAGAATTTGAAAACAGAATTTGGCGAACACACACAGGTTTCTATTCATGTGGAACCACTTTCCTTGAGTTTGAAGGATGACTCTCTAATAGTATAAAATGTTTGGTGAAAACAATAATATTGTGACCGAGTAACCGAGTGAGCAAGTAAGTATGCCCATTCGGCTGATTGAAACGAAAATAAAAAGGAACACGGATAACACAAACTGAACGGATTCTCCAAAATCAAACTTTACGGGACTCCTGAAAACATTGAAAAATTATTTTTCAATAATAAGCTTGATTGTAATCCCTAAAATTAAGCTACTTTTGCAAAAAAAATTCGATGAAAATTAATATCATTACCTTAGGTTGTTCAAAAAACACGGTTGACTCTGAAGTTTTAGCTTCAAATTTCTCAAAAAACGGACATTTTGTCGAACATGAATACACAGACGGAGATGTCGTCATTATAAACACCTGCGGATTTATCAACGATGCTAAGGAACAATCGGTGGACACCATTCTTGCATTTGCAACCTTGAAAAAGAAGAAAAAAATAAAACAACTGATCGTTATTGGGTGCCTTGTTGAGCGATACAAAGCCGACTTAGCGAAAGAAATCACAGAAGTAGATGCTTGGTTTGGCGTTCACGAATGGGATGATATTATCCGCTTTATAAGTCAAAACTCTGCCGAATACACCTTGGTTGACAGAGACTTAAACACACCAAAACATTACGCTTATTTAAAAATATCGGAAGGTTGCAATCGCAGTTGCTCTTTTTGTGCGATTCCATTTATTAGAGGGAAACACGAATCACGAAGCATTGAATCTTTGTACGAAGAAGCACTTAATTTGGCTTCAAAAGGAGTAAAAGAACTTATTTTGATAGCTCAAGATATTACTGTTTATGGGCTTGATTTGTACAATAAACAGATGTTGCCAGAATTAGTAGAAAAACTATCAGAAATTGTGGAAATTAAATGGATTCGTTTGCATTATGCTTATCCGTTGAAGTTTCCCACAAAGATTTTGGAGATGATGAATACCAATCCCAAATTATGTAAATATTTAGACATTCCATTGCAACATATTTCCGATCATCTTTTAGAAAGCATGAACCGCGGACATGACCAAAAAGTGACCAAGGATCTTATAGAACAAATAAAAACAAGAGTTCCCGATATTGCCATACGAACCACTTTTATCGTAGGTTATCCAGGAGAAACAGAAAATGATTTTAAAGACTTACTCAATTTTGTTTCAGAATCAAAATTCGATCGTTTGGGAGCATTCCCCTATTCTGATGAAGAAGGAACGGCCGCAGCTTTGCTTAAAGACGATGTTTCTTTGGACACTAAAATGGAGCGTATGAATGAAATCATGGCTTTGCAACAAGAAATTTCCTTGGAGAAAAACCTTTCATTTATTGGCAAAGAGATGGTCGTCATTATTGATGAATTAGAAGAAGGTATTTACTTTGCACGCACCGAATTTGATTCACCCGATGTGGATAACCAAGTTTTGATTGAAACCACAAATGAATTAAAAATCGGAGAATTTTACAAAGTCAAAATTACCGGTGCCGATTACTTTGATTTGGATGCAGAGGTTATAAAATAAAATAAAAAATAGATTGTAGATTTAATTCAACGAATTCTCTTATTCATTGAATCAAATCTTCATTATCTTTGCAAAAAACATCAAA
>JAQUGA010000290.1 GCA_028684405.1 Bacteroidales bacterium
CCCATTCTCATGGCAGTTTTTAATTATCCCATTTACGAGTTCAACGATATCTTTCTCCTGTTTTTGAGTATTTATTATTGTGGTAATTTGATTAGAAATATCATACTGATTTTCGGGTAAATCCCAAATCTCTTTTGGCAAACAGCTACGCATATTTGCAAGAAAAACTGCGTGAGAATAAATAATTCCTTCTCTTAAATATGGTAATATTTTTTTTATCGCCTTTAAACTTAAAGATGCAAAATCTTGCTTTAAGCGGATTTTAATAAATTCTTCACTTTTTGAATTATCTAACAATAACTTTGTTAATGCAAATTCTTTAAGCTTATTATCATTATCAAATGTCATTAGGGCATGCCAGGCATCTTGTATCAATTTGTTCAAATAACCCTCTGGGGTAACAACTAGCTTATGATTTTCTGTAATAACCAAATCCCCAAATAAATCTGCAAATCTAGCAGTAACAGGACAACCAGATACAGTAGTTGACATTGAATAATTAAATAGATAATCTTCGGCGTTTATATTTCGATCCTTGTAAAACTTGAATTGCTTTTTGGGAGCAAGAACTTTTGCAATATCTTCAAATTCAAAGTTTTCTCTTTTCAAAAAGAATCTTTCGATAGCTTTTGCTCTTTCATGAGAATTAAGAAATCTTAGTTTATCTTCATTTGGAGTTTTTATTTTAATATTATTTACAAAACATAACATCCTATATTCCTCAAACAATGGGTGTGAAACGGCACATCTAGGTTTATTTTTTTCAAAAACACATTTACCAATCAATCCTTTTTGCGATTTTAATGGTCGTTGATAAAAAATAGCCTTTTTCAGTTTTTCTATAAAATCATTTGGCAATTCTTGAAATTTGCAAATTCTTTCAAACTCATCAAGGTAATGTGCTTCTCTATGAGTATATGTGTCTCTTATTTTTTCAGAATTCAAATATTTTTTATAAAAGTATTGACCTAAGGTCATATCTCCTTTAGCTTCCGAAAGTTCATTAATACTGCTGGTTACAACGCCATCACTTTCCTTCGTTGTTTCTAATCTATTACTTAAAAAACCTCTACGCTGAGTTATATGATAAAAAGCACGTCCAAGTTTATATCGATCTTCTGCTTTTGTTATGTCAAGTTTTGTTGTAACTGCAAGATCTCTAAAGAAATACGGATTTATATTATGTTCATCATCAGTAAGCCACCACTTTCTAAAATCAAGATTTTCTGGATAAACCTTTTTAAATCTCCACATGTTTAAATCACTTTCGGTAAGTGTTGGGCAAAAACCGTAATCACTTAAAACCTTTAATGTCTGTATTTTTCTTAGTTTTCTTCTATATTTTATCCTTCTTGCACTTCTATACTTTGTTCTTTCAGCAGCTTTTGAACTTTCAATCCCCTTTTCAATCTTAACACCTTCTTGAAAAATTCGGACTCCTTTATCAACCAAAGTAAACTGATTTTTCTCTTTATCCACAACAGCCCAACCGATGCTATTTGTACCTAAATCCAATCCTAATATTCTTGTCATAATTAATAGTGGTTATATTTATATCAAAAATTTTTCCTAAAAATAAGAAAAAATATTTTGAATAATAAAATAAATTGAATATTTTTGGGCTGGAATTATATCCAAAATTACATCTTATCACAATAAGGCTATATGCCGAAGGATAAAGATCCTGTACTCCCGCTTCGGTGGGAGTTTTTTATTTCGAGCAGAAATATTACTTATTAGTTTTCTTTTTCTCAATCAACTTCACTCCATCAATCACCATATTTTTATCAACTGCTTTACACATATCATAAATAGTTAGTAAAGCAATGCTTACTGCTGTAAGAGCTTCCATCTCGACACCGGTTTGGCCAATACACTTTGAAGTTGCAGTAACTCTGACGCCAGTATTTTCAGTTTGAGCAGAACAATCAATTTTTGTTAAATTTAATTGATGGCAAAGTGGAATTAACTCCGAAGTTTTCTTTGCTGCCATAATTCCGGCAAACTCGGAAATTGATAATACATCACCTTTTTTTATTGTATTCTCGTTAATCATTGCAATAGTTACATCCGAAAGCTTGATAAACCCTTCTGCAATAGCAGTTCTTGTACTGTCAGGCTTATTGCCAACATCAACCATGTTTGCTTTTCCTGTATTACTGTCAATGTGTGAAAATTCTGTCATACAAACTATCCTCCAATATTATAAAAATTTCCGTTTGAACATGATACACCAACTTTCGGCTTATTCTCTACTGCTTTTAAAATTGCTGCTTTTACTCCAAGTTTTCTAACATTATACCCGATATTTGAAAAAAGACATGGTTTAATATAGCCGTCCGGTGTGAGTCTAATACGATTGCAATGTTTGCAATCGCCACCGGAGCCTCCTTCAACAACAGAGAATTCTCCTGTTTCCAGGCTCATTTGAGTAATAAAACGTAAATCGAGATTCATGTTTTTTGCAAACAATAGTAATGATTCTCTTGTTGCTTCATCGTCTTTATCAAAAACAACAGCATTTAGTTTAATTGGATTTAATCCGACTTTTTG
>JAQUGA010000291.1 GCA_028684405.1 Bacteroidales bacterium
AAGTTGCTCTGGGTAACAAATGGCAAGGTGGAAACATGGTACTTCAACCCGCCAATAAAGATTTAAAACCAAAAGAGATATCCATAGATTCATTTTTTAGAAAAATTGTTTTGTTACGCGATAGATTGAGAGTTTTAGAACAGAACATCAACTCTCACAACATCTTAACTGACGAAGATAAGATCAACTTACAACAATACATTACTCGTTGCTATGGATCGCTCACCACATTCAACATCCTTTTCGACGACAAGAAAGATTTTTTTGTAGGAACTGGTGGAAAAAATGATTAATTGTTTTGTATGATAGCACCGACTTCAATTAAAATCATCAAAAATTAAAGGAAATAAAATACTGATGACACGGATTTGACGGATTTTCACGGATAAGAAAATATATAAAATCTGTGCTAATCCATCCAATCTCTCCAATCCTTCTTCAATCTCTCCAATCCTTCTTCAATCCCTCCAATCCCTCTTCAATCCCTCCAATCTCTTCAACCGCAGCATTCTAGATTATGTGAGGATTTCAAATTGAAATCTAAGGCTGAAAAAGTAATTATTAGAAGTCACCATTAGAAGCTCAATCGAACCGTAGCAAAGAAGTTCCGTCCAGGTTCATAAATTTTATTATTCAAATTGCCTCCTACGACTCTCCTATTTAGATGATCGTAATAGTTTTCGTTCATCACATTTTCAACTCCTGTTCGCAAAGCAATAAAGCGATACTTCCACTCTATGGCTAAATCTACTAAAAAATATTCGGGACTTGCTAGCTCATTGTAGGAAACCGAAATAACATCCTGTTTGTGAATATATTGAAATTGAACGGAGGGCTTTAGTTTAATTTTTGAAAATTCATACTGAACATTTGTCAAAACTCTAAAAGGGGGCATTTCTGGAACAGGATCAGTAGCTAAATTTTCGGAACCCACAACTTGCTTATTTTTCACTAATAATTTCTCCACATTTTCGACCACGGCGTATGTATAACCGCCAGAACAGTGAACAAAAAGTTTTTCATGGGTAACATTTAAAGAGAGCTCTCCGCCCATAAAATAAGCTTTGTCGAAATTGTTAAATTGCTTTACGCCCAAAGATCCTTGCGAAGCTGGCATCAAAATGCTCGGACTCAAATATGACGCTCCAATGTATGAATTCAACTGGGATGCAAATAAATTTAATCCTATTTTGATTTTTTCGGAAATATTGGTCTTTACAGCTAAATCAATTTGATGATTCAATTCTGGTTTCAAATTTGGATTGCCAATATAATCGTAAGTATCAAAACCAACAGGCATTCGTTTTATGTATAATTCATTCATGTCGGGATTTCGATGTGCACGCGTTAATCCTAGCTCAAAAGCCCACTTATTGTATTTCATAACATATAAGAAACCTGCACTAAATAAAATATTTTCTTGCTTTTGCGATTTAAAAACTTCATTTCCTGTATTGTTATCTTTTATAATTAATGTATCAGAAGATTCGTACGTTCCATAATCAGATCTTCCAAAAAGAGAAAAATGATGACTCCATGAATTATTCACTTTAAAATCTCGATTGATATTTGCAGACAATCCAAGATTCATTTTTCGAGCATCCAACCATAAATTATCCTGATTTTCGGAAATGGTATGCAAACCTTCCATATCCATAATCATAACTCTTTGGCGTGTTCCATCTTTCTCTATAAAACCCAAATCATTTCTAAGTTCAACATCATATTTCCCAAATTGCGTTTTAAAATTGGAAGCATAGCCATATGTATACGCATCAACCTGCGTTGTAGCCTGCATTAAACCATTTAATGGAGGAACTATTTGATGATAATTTTTCCGCTTACTATTGTCCATCAAATGATCGACATGGGTAAAATAGACCATTGTTTCGGTAACATTTTGTTTTTTCTTTCCTAAATACGCCTTGTGTGTTAAATTGAAAATATCTGTAAAATCACTTGCTTCATCCATCTGCAAAGCCGGAAATCGAACATCTCTGGCTTCCGAGCGAAGATATTGGAATTGGAACTCATGATATTTTATAGCTTGTGTACCCACATTTATATTGTAATAATTTTTCTGATACGAAGCAGTGACGGTCTCCCCCGCTCCTGTTGAGTAATTTGAATAATTGCGATTTCCTCCAGAAATTCTCCAAAAAAAAGCAGTATTTCCTCCCATAAACTCTGCTGAAGTTCCAATTCCATCATAAACAGATTCGTAACCCATCAAAATTCCACCACTTATTTTCTTATTTTCCAATGGATTGGCTTTTTTCAAATGCAAATTCAAAACACCACCAACGGCTGGACCATACATCAGCATTTGGGGACCAAAAACAGCATCTACAGAATGAATTTCTCCTGCATCGAGATGAGAAGTCACGGGATCCATTCGGTTTGGACAACCCCCTTCTATTTGCAAACCGCCCGACAACAAAATCATTAATTGAGCATTTCTAAAGCCTCTAACAACAGGATCAAGTGAAGTTCCACCTCTTTTTACCGCCGATAAATTAGGTTGCAGTTTTAATATTTTACTGA
>JAQUGA010000292.1 GCA_028684405.1 Bacteroidales bacterium
GAAGGACGAGGAACTTGACATATTTCATCAAAATATTGCCATACTTTCTGGGGTTGTAATTCTGACATTTTCATAAATCGTATATTTTTAAATTTAAACAAATCTACAATTTATTTTTCAAAACATAAATTATTTGTTCGTTAAAAAAACGAAAAGAATTTCGAATCTCCACTAATCGTTTATTCAATTCATGGATGAAAAAATGAATTAAACTATATAACGGTGTTTCACAAAAGAATGTAAATCACAAATGGGTATGGCTTTTGCGTTGCATTTTATTTCTCACCGATAAAAATGTGATTATTGAATAATGTATGTGGCGCACTAATTAAGTTAATGTCAAATTTCAGCGACGGTTCTAATCTTGAACTTGCATTATGAATTCTGAAAGAAATTTGCCATCCTTCATTTAACGACACAACTAACGTTGTTTTCGAATTATTTTCATAAACCACCTCAATCAATCGAGTTGGCAATTTAAGTTTTGGGATTTTAGCTTTTGGATTGATCTTTTCAAATGACTGATTGAGAGTTCCATGCAAATTGTAAGCTTGTATTTCAACTGTACTCTTTCCTTTGATAACTTTATAAAAATCCTGATTCCCAATTAAGTATTCTACAAGTTTTTGAGGAAGAATTACAGGGTTTGTCTTATCTAATCTTAATATCTCCGAACGAAAAGCATCTAAAAGTGGCACATAAATTTTTTCATGCATATTTTCAATAGCAGTCCATTTTGTCGTTTTATCCTTATTTTTCAAGTTCGTTAAAAAATCAAATATTGGTTTGATTTCTTCAAAGTAATTGGCGGAACAAGGTATTCCAACCCATTTTTCTCCAAAATCAATTTTTTGTGATAAACGAGAGTGTTTGACGGCACGATGATTATTTTTTGCTGAAATTCCAATTTCCCATTTTTGCAATAATCTAATTGCCAAAACGTCTCTTACATCTCCTGCTTGTCCTTTACTATCAGAAACTATCTCAAGTTGTAAACGATCATCTGGATTGCGACTGTTCGACAATCGTGGCTCAATATCAACAAGAAAATTAATAGCTGCACTTGATACTAAAGAATATACTCCTTGTTCATCCTCCGAAAAACCTTCAAAGCAAAATTTTGCAGTTTTATAAGGCTCATTGTCAATGATAACCACATTATTATGAGGTTTATTCAGTCTATCGTAGAACTCTTTTAGTAAGGCATATTCAAATGCTTTTCCTGTTATAGTTTGTTTAGCCATGTTGTACTGTTATTTCCTCTTCAATAATTTTTGTATTCATCTTTGAGATTCTATTTTCTAAACTCTTCTTTATTTCTTCTGCAAGATGATAGGCTAAATTAACAGGAACTGCATTTCCAATCATTTTATAACCTGTCGAAATGTTATCATAATGAAATATAAAATCGTCAGGAAAAGTTTGAATTCTGGCACATTCTCTCACACTTAATCTTCTATATAAACTTTCTTTCCCTTTTACAAATTCTCTTTTATTTTGTTCAATAAGTTTCATTTTTGGTGCTTGTGGGTGCAGAGGTGCATGTCGAGCTCCTGCTTGAATTGTAAATGAAACTTCGTCCCAACCCCGAACTCTATTTCTGGACATAAACATACTAGAAAAACCACCATCCATATATTCATGATTGGGAATTTCGCAATTTCCATTATTCGCACCTTTTCCGTTTTTTGCAACCAATACATTTTCAGTCAAATCCCCAATCACATCTTTCAAACAAATTTGTTTTTTGAAGCCAGCAGGAAATTGAAAATTTACGTTTAAATCACTACGAAAGCCAATAAAGAAAATTCTTTTTCTGTCCTGTGGCACATCAAAGTCTTTGGCATTTAAAAGTTTAAAATGCAAATCATAGCCAATTCCGGCATTTCTAAAATGATTTTTAATATTTTCCAAAGCATCTTTATGTCTTAACAGAAGCATTCCTGATACATTTTCGGCTAAAAAAAAGTATGGTTGTTTTGCCTGAAGCAATCGAATAAAATCAAAAAACAATTGACCTCTATTATCTTCAATTCCTCGCAAAGAACCCGCTTCGCTCCAGCTTTGACATGGCGGTCCACCAATGATTCCGTCGCATTCGGGAACATCTTCGTTGGAAATCTGAGTAATACTTCTTTTGTCTAAGAAAGTATTAGGGTGATTTTTCTCAAATGTTGTCCAAATATCTTTATCATATTCATTTGCCCAGATTATTTCAAATCCAGCTTTGGAAAAACCCAAATCTAATCCGCCTGCTCCTGAAAATAGGGATACAATTTTCATAAATCGTATATTTTTAAATTTAAACAAATCTACAATTTATTTTTCAAAACATAAATCATTTGTTCGTTAAAAAAAACGAAAAGAATTTCGAATCACCATTAATCGCTTATTCAATTCTTTTGCCAGAAACAGCTTTCAACAATAATTTTACGGAATAACCACAATAAAAGTATCTATTCGAGAACCATATCCTCCCCAAACACCAATTGCACCGTCGATATTGGTTCGAACTGGCGAAGGGGAAATAAAAG
>JAQUGA010000293.1 GCA_028684405.1 Bacteroidales bacterium
GAATTGACTTCGGATGATATTATATATGGTGGTTTTGGACGACTGGATCTCAATATGGAATATACTCCTTCTTATACTGAGGAGGGATTTCTGCTTAAAATATATATTCCCAGCAGAACATTATTGATAATGAGAGTTTTAAACAAATAAATTAGAATTAAAAAAGTGAGTGAGATACGAATATGTTGATTGAAAATAATTATACCGTTTTTGAGAAAAGCAATGGTCCATTGCTGAAATCTGCTTTTTTAATTGCTCCAGGTCTCGTTGAGTTGAGATTTGATGAAACAATTGGACTGAATTCAGAAGATCTTATTCTGTTGGAATATGATTATGAAAACAAGGATGAAAATACGAATCGTTTTTTAACCAAAAATCCAATCAAACCCCATTTTGAAAAACAATCTAAAGATGTTTTTCATTTGAAAATTCCAAATTTTGAAGATTCAAAAAACCATCTAATAAAATATAATTCAGAGCAGATTAATGTCTATTTAGATCCATCCATTGGAGGTGTTTTAGATACTTTTTTTGATGCTTTTGATGAGTGTGGTTTTGGTGCTCGGATTTTTGACGGGAAAGTGCATTTTAAATTATGGTCACCGCCTGCAGCCAAAATCGAATTGATTTTATACGATGAAAACCAGGATTTAATTGAAGCTAAAAATCCGCTGTGGATGAAAAAAGCTAAAAATGGAGTGTGGTCATTATCCATTACTCCCGAGGTTTTAAAAATACCCCGTTCGTTGGATGGTTTGTTCTATCAATATTGTGTTTTTGCCTATGGAAAAGAGAAATTAGCCCTAGATCCATTTGCTTTTTCAATGGCTGCTTTTTCGCCCCATGGCAATGACTCGATTGGAAAAGGTGCTATTGTTGATATGCAATCGCCCAAGGCTCAGAGTAAGCAAACAAAATCTGTTTTTCGAAACAATGACATTATGGCCAACGAAAATGATTTAATTGCGTATGAAGTTCATGTTCGGGATTTTACCATTCAGCCGGGTGCAGTGGAAAAATCAAAAGCTGGAACTTTTTCTGGATTTTCCGAAAAAATTCATCATTTGTCGAATTTGGGAATTACACATGTGCAGCTTTTACCTATAATGAATTTTTTTACCGTTGATGAAACCCAACAAAAATATCAAGAGAAAGATGCCGTAGAGAGCAATTATAATTGGGGATACGATTCACATCACTATTTTGCATTGGAAGGATGGTTTTCGTCGAATCCCAATAATCCATATCTAAGAATCCAAGAATTTCGTGATTTAGTACATGATTTGCATAAAAATAATATCGGTGTCATATTGGATGTCGTATACAATCATGTATTTTCGGTGGCTACTTTTGAAAATATTGCACCCGGATGTTATTTTAGATTCGCAGATGATTTAAGCATTTCAAAACATACAGGTGCTGGACCGAGTATGGAAAGTCGCCGAAAAATGGTTCGGAAATTAATGTTGGAATCCCTCTCTTTTTTTGTGAAAGAATATAAAGTAGATGGTTTTCGTTTCGACTTAATGAGTTTTCATGACCATGAAACCATGCAAATGATCCGTTCGGAAGTGGGGAAAGATTATAATCCCGAGAATATAAATGAACTGATTTTGCAAGGAGAAGCCTGGGTTTTTTCTGATTTAAAAACCAATATTGAAGCTCAGGGCGAGAATGCAGCCACAACCAAAATCAACTTTCCAAAAGAAAATCTTAATTTGGGTTTATTCAATGATGTGGGAAGAGATGCGATCAGTGGACGAAATGAAAAACCGGGCTTTGTTCAAGGAATGATGGAAGAAAAAGGGCGAGTTGCCTCAGCCATTGTTGGAGGAATTAAAGGTTTTAAAACAGCCAATTCGGAAATTTTAAAATTTAGATTTGAAGATGGATATAATCTATTTGCAGAATATCCTAACAATTGTGTGAACTTCTTATCCATTCACGACGGCCTGACTTTGTGGGATAAAATAAACTTATCATGGGGCGATGAAACTGGAAAAATCCGTGCTCGTTTGATGAAACAAGTCAATGTTTTGTTGTTTACTTCGCAAGGGAAAATAATCCTGCATGGGGGAGATGAAATTTTGCGAACAAAACCTTTGGCAAACAATGATAGGGAAAGATCAAGAGCCATTTCTACCGATTCAGTAAATCAAGAAGAAAATACGCTTTATTTTCATGAAAATTCATACTCTTCGCCCGATTATACCAATATGTTTCGTTGGGACCGACTGCACAATCAGTATGCACCATTGGCACGAGCCATGCGAGATTATTACAAAGGTTTAATTGAAATACGGCGATCCATTCCTGCTCTTCGTATGATTGAAGCAAACAATGTTCGCCAAGGAATTGTGTTCCTGGGAGATCCTATTTTAGAAATCGACCCTCCTAATTATTACAAAAATGTTGAAAATGAAAATGGAGAGTTTATAATTGAGTTTCCGAAAATAGATGCTTCATTGATTAAAGTTCCAGAAATGAGTCCAAATATTTTGGGTTATTTTATCGACAATACATTGGAAAC
>JAQUGA010000078.1 GCA_028684405.1 Bacteroidales bacterium
TCCTTTGAGCCCGGTCGAGGTCATGAGGTGAAACTTTTCTTACAAGATCAACGAGGCTGCATCAATCAAAATTCAGCCATTGTTCGAGTTCGCTCCTCCGTAAATCCAATTCGCGGGGTAACCCCTCTGCCGGATGTATGTTCTGGAACCCCAGTAGAATTAAATGTAGGCTATACTGCTGGTTCTGATGTTTTGGTAGAGCCCATAGTGAGCACCCAACAGTACAGCTTAGGTTTCGATAGTACGATGTACGTGCCAGATGGTCCAAACTGCTCCGTATTATGTTATAGTACAAACGTAACCTTTACAGAGTTTGGACCTACACAAAAAATTTCAAGTATTAATGATATTATTTCCATCTGTTTTACGATGGAACACTCCTTTCTGGGCGACCTTCAGTTCAAATTAGTCTGTCCAAATGGACAATCCACAACCATGCACGGTTATAGAAACAATGGAAGCAATACTAATAATGGTATTGATTTGGGAATATCTGTATCAGGAAGTTCACCAGGATGCGTAGGTGACCCTACAAAAGCGGGTACAGGTTGGAACTATTGCTGGTCGGAAAACACTACTTTAGGCTTCCAATATCACGGAAGTTCGCCGCATTACATATATCTTGATCCAACTACAACTGCAAGGTGCGATTCTACAAACAGACAAAACAACACCAATTACTATCGTCCATTTAATAGTTTTTCCAGCTTGATTGGTTGTCCGCTAAATGGAGTTTGGGCTATTGAAATTTGTGATAACTGGGGAATCGACGATGGCTGGATATTTGGTTGGCAGTTAACCCTTGACCCAAGCTTATTACCACAAGCTTGGACTTATAGCGTTTTTGTAGATGAAGTTTTGTGGAGTGGTCCAATGATTACCTCAACAAGTGATACAACTGCTATCATTCAAACTCCAGAAGCTGGTATTTTTGATTATACTTTTACCGTTATTGATGATTTTGGTTGTGCATACGACTCTTCTACTACACTTACGGTTATTCAATCTCCAATATTTGATTTAGGAGAAGACATAAGTGTGTGTGAAGGAGTTCTTTTCCAAGTAGACCCAAATTATAATGTTCCAGGTGCGGTATATGCGTGGAGCGATTATACCAATGATCCTTTGCTTACGACAACTGTGCCTGGCGAATATTGTTTGACCATCACACAATCCAACGAAAACATAAGCTGCCAATCAACAGATTGCATAAATATCAACATTAACCCACAACCAACTGCCGATTTTACAGCTGTACCAACTGAAGGTTGCAGTCCTTTATTGGTCAATTTTAATGATTTATCAGGACCGGCTGAATCTACATTAAGTTATTTCTGGGATTTTGGAGATCCAAATACCTCTCAAAACACTTCAAACGAGGCTAACCCAAATCATATTTTTGCAAATTATGGCTCATATGACGTCACACTGCGGGTTGTAACAGAACATGGTTGTGAAAACGAGATTACAAAACCAGGCTTTATTACGGTTCACGCAACTCCTATTGCTAACTTTATACCCAGCCAATCCGAAGTATCTTTGGCAGACAATCCAACTGTGATATTTACAAATACAACTGAAAACTACTCACCTTCAGAAACCTCTTGGACATGGTCTTTTGGTGATGGAAATGGCTCCGCAGAGCATTCTCCAACACACGAATATACTGACCCCGATGATTACAGCGTAGTTTTGATTGTAACAACGGACAAAGGTTGCGGCGATACCGTTTCGCGACTTATCATTGTTGAAGACGACATATTTATACCCAACATTATCACTCCCGACGGCGATGGTAAAAATGATGTTCTTTTTATTGGTAACATTAATCCTCAACGGGTTAATACTTTAAAAATATACAATCGTTGGGGAAAGAAAGTTTACGATCAAACAAATTATAAAACCAGAGCAAGATGTAAAAACTTAGGAGATAATGCCTGGGATTGTAGCGATTATCAAGACTCCGATTTAGGTTGGGGAAACCAAGGCAATGCAGAAGGCGTATATTACTATGTGTTTACGTATCAAGGAGTAACAAAAGAAGTTGTTAGGAATGGTACCATTACTGTGATTGGAAGAAAATAAAACCCATTTATTATAAAAACTGCCCAAAGATTTTCATCTTTGGGCAGTTTTTATATTGTAGCCCCACCAAGAATCGAACTTGGATCTAAAGTTTAGGAAACTTTCGTTCTATCCATTGAACTATGGAGCCTTCCGTTTTTTGGAATGCAAATATACAAAAGAGTTTTAGAAATTTACAACAATCCTAAATCTAGTTTCGCTTCGTCCGAAATATTATCGCTGTCCCAAGGTGGATCAAAGCTCAATTCAATTGTCACTTCCTTCACTTCGGGTATTCTTTCAATTTCATCTTTGACCTGCTGAGGCAAGCTTTCGGCCACGGGACAATTGGGTGAAGTTAAAGTCATAACCACATGAACGTCATTATTATCGTTGATATTTATTTCGTAAATAAGTCCTAATTCGAAAATATTTACGGGAATTTCTGGATCGTAAATATATTTTAATCTCAAAATAATTTCCTTTTCTAACGGGCTGGGATTATTGGGTTTATACATTTTATTTGTTTTTTAATTGATATGCATACGCATACATTTTCATTTGTTTAATCATAGAAACCAAACCATTGGAGCGGGTTGGTGAAAGGTGTTCACGAATACCAATGGCATCCAAATATTCCAATGGAGCATCGATAATTTCCTGAGGTGTTCTGCCCGATAAAACACGAATCAATAAGTTTACGATTCCTTTGGTAATAATGGCATCGCTATCGGCAGTATAATAAACCAAGCCATCTTTGTAATCGGCAAAAAGCCACACTTGTGATTGACATCCAGAAATTAAATATTGACTTGTTTTATATTTTTCGTCAATTACAGGAAGGTTTTTACCAAGCTCTATAATGTAATTGTATTTATCCATCCAATCGTCAAAAAGCTCAAATTCTTGGATAATTTTATCTTCGGCTTCTTTTAGTGTCATTTTCAATGTTTTTTAGTGTAGATTGGAACTAATTAATTTCATAAACTCCTGACGAGTATTTGTTTGCTTAAGGAAAGCACCTGTAAAATCAGAAGTGGTGGTTACCGAATTTTGTTTTTGAATTCCACGCATGGCCATACACATGTGTCTGGCTTCGATAACAACAGCCACTCCCAGAGGATTTAGGGTGTTTTGAATGCAGTCTTTAATCTCTTTGGTCAAACGTTCCTGCACTTGCAAACGGCGTGCAAAAGCATCGGCAACGCGTGCAATTTTACTAAGTCCAACAATGTGACCATCGGGAATGTATGCAATGTGTGCTTTTCCAAAAAACGGAACCATATGATGTTCGCATAAGGAATATATTTCAATATCCTTTACAATAACCATTTGACGATAATCTTCTTTAAACATTGCTGAACGCAAAATTTCTTCGGGATTTAAATCGTATCCGTGCGTAAAAAACTGCATCGCCTTTGCTACTCTTTTAGGTGTATCAAGAAGACCTTCTCTGGTAGGATCTTCGCCTATTAAAGACAATACTTCTCGATACAGTGGAACCATTTTGTCAATCGTGTCCCAATTGTAATTATCAATTCTTTCGTAGCCATCAAGGCTGTTTTCTTCAAAAATATCATTTTCGATATCCTGAATACTCATTATTTTTTTTGTCATCATTAATTAATATTACCGTAGTATTCTACAAAATTATTTTCTGTTTCATAAAGTTTTACGCAATGAAGTTGAGCGCCCAAATTTGAAATTTCCGACTCCAATTCTTCAAAAATAGATTTCGCTAAAACCTCTGTGGATGCCATTTTCCCTTTCATAAAATCCACTTCAAGATTTATGTTTTTGTGATCTATTTTTTCAATAATTTTAATATTAATAAGTTCGCTGAGCGTTTTTAGATTTATCACAAAACCAGTCTTAGGGTTAATTTCTCCTTTTACCGTTACAAACAATTCATAATTGTGTCCATGCCATTTCGGATTGGAACATTTTCCAAATATTTCCAAGTTTTTTTCATCGGAATAATTTTCTCTAAATAACCGATGAGCTGCATTAAATCGTTCGCGTCGGGTAATGTACATCATAAGGCAATGTGTTTTATGGATAAACAGAGAAACTGAAACATTGTTTACAAAAAGGGATTATTCATTTTTTCGTCATAAACAGTTGTGGAATCTCCATGTCCTGGATAAACGATTGTTTCGTCGGGCAAAGTCAGGATTTTACTTCTAATATTATCGATAAGCATTCCATAATCGCCGGTGGGCAAATCGGTTCTTCCAATGCCTCCTTTAAACAACACATCTCCCGAAAAGAGTTCTGAAGTGGATTTATGATACAAGCAGATACTTCCATCAACGTGACCTGGTGTGTACAAAACCTCCAATTTAGTTGAGCCAAAAGCAATTGTGTCGCCATGTTCCACCGTTTCATCAATCTCAAAAGATTTAACACCGTCAAAACCATAAGCTTTAGCATCAGAATCGGCTCCAGTCACGAACGAAGCACTTTTCACATGAGCATAAACGGGCACATTAAGTGCTTTTTTTAAATCTGCCACTCCAAAAATATGATCCAGATGTGGATGTGTGATAATGATTTTTTTTACGTTCAGATTTTCGCTTTTAATAAAGTCGAGCATTTGATTTAATTCCGCTTCACTGTAACATCCACAATCGACGATTGCAGCCTCTAAAGTTTCGTCGTAAAGAACAAAAGTATTAACCTGAAAAGGATTGAATATAAAAGTTTTAATTTTCATTTTTCATTTTTTTGATACAATAATTAGATTTTCAAACGATTCAAAAAGAAATTTTTTTTGAAAATAATTGAAACACACTACAATAACAATTTTTCGGGCTTATTGTTTGTCATATTTTAGCACTTCATCTTCAACATATTCCAAATTTACGCCCGCTTCCAGAAACATGGCTTCGGATTCGGCAGCGGCATGATATTTTTTCTCACAAACGACCCTTACAATACCACAATTAATAATCAGCATTGCACATGTGCGACAAGGTGTCATTCGGCAATACAAAGTAGAACCGTTGAGCGATATTCCCAAGCGTGCTGCCTGACAAATGGCATTTTGTTCGGCATGAACGGTACGAACACAATGATTGGAAACATGCCCATCTTCGTGCACAATTTGTTTGAATTGGTGACCCACATCGTCGCAATGTGGCAGTCCAATGGGCGAACCAACGTATCCCGTTACTAATAATTGCTTGTCGCGAACAATCACACAGCCACTTTTGCCCCTATCGCAGGTGGCTCTTTTAGAAACGGTTTTGGCTATTTCCATAAAATATTCATCCCAAGTTGGACGTGCCTGTTTTTCTATGTTTTCCATCATTTTTCTAGCTTTATTTTGATGAGAGTATCTTCAATTTGTTGATGTAAATCAGCTATTTTTCCATTGTTATCGAAAACAAAATCAGCCAAGTCAATACATTTTTTCAAATTTTGGTGATTGGGATTGTCTGAATTCATTTCACGTTTTTCATTGGCCACAAAAGTTTCAAAATCGATGTGATCGGTTTCAGAATTTCGCTTTACAATACGTTCGTAGCGGGTTTCGGGTTTGGCATCCACGGCAAAAAGAAAGAAATTTTCTTTTTCTCGAAGCGACAAAACTTCTCCAGGAGTTCGAATACTTTCGATAATGCAGTTTTCTCCGGACAAAAGAGCCTGATCATACAAACAATCGGTAATGTATGAAGGTTTGTGAGCCGCCCGTAGTTCATTTGCCAAAGCCACCATCGTATCTCTATTTATCGATTCTCCTTTTTGGGTTAAAGAATCAATTAAAAATTGTCGGACTGATAAGTGTTTAAATCCGTAACAATCAACAATATAATCGACCATTGTACCTTTTCCGGCACCAATAGTTCCTGTAATTCCAATAATTATCATTTTGAAATTTTTCGCTAAGATATTGATATTATTTGAAAACATTGATTATTTATCTCAGAAAACAAAACTTATCCGTAGCTTATTAAAAACAAAACTAAATCCATGTTTTTATAAACTCTAACAAAAAAAACGCTTTTTACACAATTTATCAGTCTGCATCACTCCATTAAAAGAGTATTAATCTCCTATTTATTTTATATCAATTTTTAAAAAACACTTTTCGAAACACTCTTATCTAGCCATTTTTACAATATGGAATATATTAAAAAGGATATAATTATTTATATAACAAATTTATAACCAATTCCTTTTATCGTTTTAATACTATTCTTGCCCAATTTTTCTCTTAGTTTACTGATATATACATCTATAGTTCTGTCTCCAACAATAACGCTATCACCCCAAATAGTGTTATATATTTCATCACGTGTAAAAACCTTGTCTTGCTTTGACACAAGTAGCACCAATAATTCAAACTCTTTACGAGGCAATATGAGTTCTTCACCCATCTTTAACACAACATATTTTTCTTTATCAATAATTATATTGCCAATTTCAATTAAATGCGTTTTATTATCAATGGAGGGTAATTTCAATTCAGAATGTCGTTTTAGTAAAGCTTTCACTCTACTTATTAAAACTTTAGGCTTGATTGGCTTTGTAATATAATCATCTGCTCCAGCATCAAATCCTGCAATTTGAGAATAATCTTCTCCACGAGCTGTTAAAAAGGCAATAATAGTAGTATTGAGTTCATCAATTTCTCGAAGAAGATTGCACGTTTCAATTCCATCCATTTCTGGCATCATCACATCTAGAATAATTAAATGAGGTTTAAATTGAATTGCTTTTTTTATAGCATCTTTTCCATTTGAGGCTGTATTTACCTCAAATCCCTCATTTTTTAAATTGTAGCCTACAAATTCTAATATATCAGGTTCGTCATCTACTAATAAAATTCGTTGTTTTTGAAAAGTATCCATTTTATTATTCCTTTTGAGATTTATTTAATGTAAAAGTAAAAGCAGTTCCTACATCCACTGTTGATTTTACATTTATAGTTTGATTATGAGCTTCAATTATATGTTTTACAATAGATAAACCAAGTCCTGTACCACCCTCTTCGCGTGAACGCCCTTTATCAACTCTATAAAAACGTTCAAACACCCTCGATAAATTTTCGGCAGGAATACCCTTTCCATTATCTTTTATTTCAAGAAGAATATATTTATCCATATCATAGATTTTTATTTGAATAAACCCCTTTTTTCTGCCATATTTTAATGCATTAATAACTAGATTTGAAAGAACTTCAAAAATCCGTTTCATGTCTGCATTAACCAGCACTGGCTTAATCAATTCGCTTTGAAAAATCAAAGATATTTTTCTTTCATTAGCATTTATTTGGTGCATTTCATACACCTCCATTATTAACTCAACAATATCAAAATCAATACATTTTAGTTCTAACACCCCTGCCTCTAGACGAGAAATAGTTTCTAAGTCTTCAACTATTGAAATCATTCGATTAATACTTTTTTCTGTTCTATCCAAATAAAGTTTCGTAATATCAGGGTCGTTGATACCTCCGTCAATCAATGTCAAAATATAGCCTTGTATATTAAATATTGGTGTTTTCAGTTCATGAGATACATTTCCCAAAAACTCTTTTCTATATTGTTCCGTTTCTTTAAGTTTTTGTATTTCGAGGGTTTTCTGTTCATCATATAAAGCTACTTCATTTTTAACCTTAGTTATGAGGTCGGAACTATCTTGAACGTTTTTTAATAGTTTATTTTTAATATTTATATCATGAATCGACTTATAAATAGGTTTTATTTTATCGTAAATAAAATGGTTTAAGCTATATAAAATAGCGAAGTAACTTATCATAAAAACGGTAGAAATCCATAACAAACCTATCCACCAACTAGTAATAAAAAAATAGTCTATAAGCCAAAACAGAAAATTAACAGTGATGATTATCAATGAAATAAATAAGGCTAATTGTTTTGAAGTAAAGTTTTTCATAAGTGTTTAGGAGTAAAATAATATAAAGAACTGCTTCCAATAAAATAAATTATTCAAGAATTCACAATCTTATGTTTTTCTTATATGTATTACAGAATAAAAGTGTTCAAAATGTTTTCTTTTAAATTTTATATTTCTACGATTCAAAATTAAACAATATAAAATCATACTGTTGTTTTTAGTGGCACAATATGCAAAACTTAATATTAATTTAATATACAATCGAGTTTATTATATTTCTTTTGCACATGATTTTTAATCTAAAAAACTGAATCCATGGATTATATATACTTAGTTTTTGTAGTTGTCTTATTCGTTTTAGCAATTTCTGATTTAATTGTTGGTGTGAGCAACGATGCCGTAAATTTTCTAAATTCTGCCATTGGAGCAAAAGCAGCTCCTATTAATGTTATTATGATTGTAGCCTCGCTAGGAATTCTTGTTGGTGTTACGTTTTCTAGTGGGATGATGGAAGTAGCACGTAATGGAATTTTTAATCCACACATGTTTAGTTTTGCTGAAATTATGATTATTTTTTTGGCAGTAATGATAACAGATGTTATTTTACTGGATTTTTTCAACAGCATAGGCTTACCCACATCCACAACAGTATCAATAGTTTTTGAACTTTTGGGAGCATCTGTTGCAATTGCTATGGTAAAGGTAGCTATGAGCGACAGCGAAACTGCACAGAATATTGGTGAATATATTAATAGTGCAAAAGCATTGGCTATTATTGGAGGTATTTTTCTTTCAGTATTTCTTTCATTTTTTGTTGGAGCAATAGTTCAATATATATCACGACTTATTTTTTCTTTTCGCTATCGGCAGAACCTAAAATGGGCAGGTAGTATTTTTGGTGGGATTGCGATTAGTGCTATTATTTATTTTATCATTATTAAAGGAATGAAAGATGCTACCTACATTCCTAGTTACATAATGGAATATGTAAAAATGCATTCCCTAATTATTCTAGGAGTCACTTTTGTTTTTTTCACTGTTCTTTTGCAAATATTATATTTATTATTCAAAACCAATGCCCCACGTATCATTGTTATTGTTGGAACATTTGCAATGGCATTGGCTTTTGCTGGCAACGACTTGGTTAATTTTGTAGGTGTTCCTCTGGCTGGACTTGCTTCTTACCAAGCATGGGCAGCATCAGGTGTAGAAGCTTCTGATTTTATGATGTCGACATTAACTCAGCCTGTGCAAAGTGGAATATTCATACTCTTAGGCTCAGGTGCAATCATGATTATTACACTATGGACTTCTTCTAAAGCAAAAAGTGTGATAGCAACAACCGTAGATTTAAGTCGTCAAGATGAAGGCTTTGAACGATTTTCTTCAACAGCTTTTAGTCGAGTATTGGTTCGTATGTCTGTAAATTTCAACAACCAACTTTCGAAAGTAATTCCTCAAAAAATACGTAGCGGTATTGAATCCCGATTTCAGCTCCCCGAAACCGCTAATGACCCCGAAAATCCAGCATTTGATATGATTAGGGCTGCAGTTAACTTATCAGTAGCTAGTATTCTTATCGCAATGGCAACTTCTTTCAAATTACCATTATCTACAACCTATGTAGCTTTTATGGTTGCTATGGGAACTTCTCTTGCCGACCGAGCATGGGGACGCGATAGTGCAGTGTATCGAATTACCGGAGTATTTACCGTTATATCAGGTTGGTTTCTGACCGCTTTTATGGCATTTACTGCAACTTTTTTAATTGGATTATTTTTATACTATACCAATATTGTTGGCATAATAATTATGTTATTAGTAGCAGGCTTCTTAATTGTAAAAACACACATATCACATAAAAAGGGAATAGCCAGTAAAGTTAAGAATGAAATAAAAGAAAATCAAGAATTTATCGATTCTAAAGGCGAATATATAAACAAATGTAACAATGCTGTAAAATTAGCCATTATTAAAGCCTCAAAAATTTATTATGTTTCTATGATTGGGCTTATAGAAGAAGATCGTAAACAATTGAAATCGATTAAAAACGAAGTAAAAGATTACAATACACATGTCAAAGATCTCAAAGATAACCTGTACCAGTTTATGCAGAATTTAAACAAACTAACACCCGAAACAGGACATTATTATGTACAAGTACTTGATTATATGCGAGAAATGTCGCGTGTGCTAAATTTTATTGTAGAGCCTATATATGAACATGTTTCAAACAACCACAAAGCACTTGTAGAGGCACAAAAAGAAGAACTAAAACAAATAATTGCCCTCAATTCTGAGATATTTAATCAGGTCATCCATATGGTAAAAGAAATGAAGTACGATGAAATTGCACATATTATTTCAGACATCGAAGTACTAATTAGAAAAATTGAAGGATATAAAAAAGCACAAATAAAACGTATCAAAAAAAGAGAAGTAAACACGAGAAACAGTATACTTTACTTAGGGCTTATGCAAGAATCTAAAAATTTACTAATGTTTGTTATTAACCTGATTAAAGCACAACGCGATTTTGTAATCTTTACTAAGGATCAAAAATAAAACTTTCAT
>JAQUGA010000294.1 GCA_028684405.1 Bacteroidales bacterium
GCATTGAGCATCTTTACCATAAAATTAAAACGCTTCACCTTGAAACCTATAAACACATCTAAATAGAAAAAGTTTCCAATCTTCTGAGAATTATTAAGATAAAAGTCAAATAAATTGGGATTGTAGTAAGCTCCATTGTATTCTGGAACGTAAACACCTTCAATTCCAACATTTGCCAACATTGCATTTTTAAACATATGAAAAACAGCAAATAGCTTTTGACGTGCTACATAATCGGGGAACATCGTAATCTGGGAAGCACTGTTTTGGTGATAAGTCAACTTCGTTTGCGAACGCAAAAAGCGATATTTTAAATTAATTTCCGACCACAAACGAACAAACTCAATATTACTTGGATGAATTTCGGGAAGAGATTGTTGGTTTAGAAAAACAAAATTAGAAACCTGAAAAGCTTCTATTCCGAGCGAAATTGGCAAATATGAATAAACCAATCCTATTTTCTTTTCATTTAGACGACTAAAATCATTTTTCCATTGATAAAAATTACCATTAAAAGAATTTGAAAAATAGGTTTGCGGGAGGCTTCTAAATAATACATCAAATTGAATTTTGTGATTTTTCCACAAGAAGATGCTAAAGTCCAAACCTTGACTAAAGGCTCCAGAACTCCATCCACCCAACACTTGTTCGCCTTGATAATTGATTTGCCAAACTGAATCGACCCCCAAATTTCCACGAGCATGAAGTCCGTAATAATTATCTGTGGAACGCGAAATAGAATCGCCAATACTAAATAAGGTATGATTTATCCCAAAAGCGGTATTTAATTTCACATTTTTTTCAAAAAGAGGGAAACTCAAATTTGTTTGCCATTCCAAACGATTTTCTAGAATATGACCAGCCAAGGAATCTTTGGTAAACAACGGATTTATTAGTGCCGACTGCGATTGAACAGAATCCAACTCCTCTTGCAAGAAAATCCATTTCTGTTTGTCGTATTTTATGGAATGTGAAAAAACAAGCCATTGATTTTTAATATGTTGCAAACTATCCTTTTTGAAAAACGGTGCATAGGTTTGAGTCAATTCAAAATGATTTTGAACAAACTCATTGCTTGCTTTTTGCAAATTTACAGGCATTCCACCTCTAAAAGGCTCAACATTAAAAATAAACAGAGAATCATCGGCCAATCCACCATTTTGATTTAATTTTAACTGATTGAAAAAGTAGGAAAATAGCACATTATAATTTCCTCTATCATTGTGATATGCGAGATATGCCGAGGCTCCAGCTACAGAAGTCCGTTGCTGCTGATAGGCTCCCAAACAGCTTATCACATTAAAAGTGGCTCCCAATGAAAAATTATTAATTTCCTGGGCATGAACGCCGTGCAAAAGATGATGTTTGTTGCTTCCAGCAACATAAGAAACTACGGTGTAGGGCGAATTGGGTTTAAAAACAGGAACATTTTGTTCCGAATAAAGATAGTTTGACAATGGGATTTTTTTAAACCGAATTCCAAAAGGCTCAAATTCATAATCCAGTACACGGTGACTCTGACCGATATTTCCTAGCGTAGCTGAATAAAAACGCTGATTATAAGCCTTATCGAAATCTGAAAAAAGCTCAAGAGTTGTGTCTACTTGTTGCCATTCGGGATTTCCTGTTTTGTAATCCATCATCAAAGCTTCAAAAACAGGCATGTAGTTTGGACTTTGTGTAGAATCCGTATACGAATCCGAAACCGTCTCTACCTGAGCCAATAATACAGTATTTGTCAAAAGAACAAATACCAATAAAAAAATGCGAATTTGAGCAGAGCGAATGTTCATTTTTGAGAATTCTTAGAGTTTACAAAAGTAGTAAAAAATCATTTCTATTGTCACATTTGCCTTTAAATCAGAATGTCTTTTATTAATTTGCCTTGAAAACACAAATTAAGACCAAAAATGAATTGCCCGCACTCATTCTATAATTCTTAGGTTTTATGATTAAAAGTTTGTATAAATTGTTTCCTTGGATTCTTCCCGTGGGTCGGAAAAACACCTCAATATTTTTTTGTTTGAGATTCCTCATTCCGTTGCACTTTATTTGGAATGACAATAATCTATGGTCATGAGGGGAGGTTGGTTTGGGGTGGCAAAGCCGCCCGAAATCAAGACCCAAAAAATCAGGCAACATTTTAACTTCAGCAAAAAATCATAAAGATTGATTTTTCAAACTATCTATTGATTACATTTGCACACAAAAACAGTACATGGCAACACGTAAAAAGCCTGCGAAAAAAGCAAAAAAAACCAAGAAAACTTCTTCCTTTAAAAAAGCTTTCAAAATATTTTCGTACATCATCCTCGGTCTGTTTTTGAGCACCATTCTACTCACCCTTGCATACAAATGGATCAACCCACCCGTTACCTATTTGATGGTAAAACGAAAAATTGAAAAAAAGTATCCCATCAACAAAGAGTGGATTTCGATAGAGAAATTGCCAGCACACACTTACAATTCAGCGATTGCTTCCGAAGATGCTAATTTTATGAAACACAATGGTTTTGATTTCAAA
>JAQUGA010000295.1 GCA_028684405.1 Bacteroidales bacterium
TTTGTGTCTCTTCGGGAGTTCGTTCTTGTGTTTTTGGGCGACTTCGTCCATATCCTTTATATTTTAATCTTGATTGATCAATTCCTGACTCAATCAAGAAGTTATAGACCGTTAGAGCACGTTTTGTGGAGATGTCATAAACATCCACCGAAACACAGCAAATATGTCCTTGAATCTCAATTTCCAAGTTTCCATATTCCACTAATAGATTGGCTAAGGCTTCCATTATTGGAATGGACGATGGAAGTGGAGTAGGTGTTCCGGGATGAAATTGAATGTCATCGAAACTTATTGTTTCTCCAACTTTCGCTCGAAGGAGAGTTTCTGCTTTTTGAGTGGCATTTTTCTCTGCTTTTTCTTCTAAGGGGGTGCTTTTTTTAGCAACTATAACTTCTTTTTTTTCAATGATTGGAATTTCTATTTTATAAATTTCAATATCGACTCTTCGATTTTTGTATTCTTCATGATTTTTGTATTTGGGTTTGTTTTTCCCATGCGCAATAGATTTAACTAGGGGACGAAGCTCATCAGGAATTTCATTAAAAACAGCTTCCGCTCTTTTTTCCGATAAAACTTGGTTATAACTGTGTGATCCTTTGCTGTCGCAATGAGCGTCTATTGTAATCTTTGATATTTTATATTTTCCGCCTGAAATTAAATGTTTTTTTAGCGATGAAATGTTTTCTGTATTTAATTCTGCAACATCATTTTGGAAAAAGAGTTCGTGTTTTTCCAAAATTGCGTTTTCATTTTGAGTAAAAGCAAATTGGAAAGCACACAGAATAAAAGAGAACAGTGATATTTTTAATTTCATGTTTTTTTGCTTTAAATTTTAGAACAAAAAAGAGGCTTCAAAATTGAAGCCTCTTTTTTTATTTTGACTTACATTTTACAAACAATTAACGTAAAAAGTAAGTTCTTATTGTTTCTTATTGAACAATCATTTTGCTTGTATGATTGCTGTTTCCTGCTTTAACGGTGTAGAAATAAATTCCGCTGTTAAGTTGAGAAGCGTCAAAGTTAAAGCGATATTTTCCTTCGCTTACATTGCCTTTGTTTTCAGTATAAACTACTTGTCCCATGATGTTTACAACTTGAATAGAAAGATTTGAACCTTTTACTAAAGTTACATCAACAGAAGTCATTCCGCTGGTTGGGTTAGGATAGCTTTGAGAAACTTGATTAAAGTTTTGGTCAATATCATTTACTGAAACATGAGCGAAATCTGCGTCAAATTCAACTCCAGCTAAGTAGTGATGAAGAATTTCATTTTCTGGTGTATCCCCTGAAATATATACAACCGGAATCTTATATGTATCATTATCGTTAATCGCAATATCTGATGCATTCATGTATAAAATAGAGAATTCAGTAGGTGTTAGAGTAGTAAAGTTTTTAGCAATGGTTTGTGTATTGTCAGTGAGATTAAATCCCTTTGCTTTCAAATCAGGTGCAATGTTCGTTTCAGCAACTTCACCTTGAGTGTCGGTCCATATAGCAAATATTCTGGTTCCATCTTCAGTTCTAGCCATATGAATTCTGTGGTCTAGGGCAAAATCACCAAATTCTTCTTTATCTTTATATACTTCACTTTCAAGGCTATCAACTAAGTTAGCTCCCCAAGTACCATCGGTTTTGGTATATAAATCAAATATTTTTTGTGGTTCATAAACAAATGTATAATCCAAAGAATCAGGATGAACAGAATATCCACCAACAATACGTACTAAAAGGTGTAAATTACCTTCATGGTCAACAACGCCCGGCATTAATTTATCACTGGATGTGTAACCATAGAAAAATACAGGTCTAATAACTTCTTCATCGCTAATAATTGGCCAAACATGTTCTTTTAAATCTTCAACTTGACCATAATCGTAGTTTGGCATTCTGGTCCAAGTTTCTCCTTTGTCTATGGTTTTCCAAATGGCAGGTTGAGTGCTTAAGTTATAAGCAACTAGTGGATCTGCATCTTGAAGGTTAACCCAAAAGTAACCAACATCTCCTGAAGGACTAAACGCCAATCCTTGCGGTTGAACTGGAGGCATGTCAGGATCCATATCTGGAGTAAAATCTGTTTCACTAACGAAGTTGAATTTTTTGTCAATGCTATTCCACATAAATTTCCAAATCGTATAAGCAACATGAGGAAAATCTTCTGCTTCTGGACCATTTTTTTCTCCGATAATAAATAATTCACCCGTTTCTAGAACTGTCAATCCTTCATTCATGTGAAATAAACCAAGACCTGCAGGAATTACTAAAAGTGTATCGGCAGCATTTGTACCATCTATTTTGGCACTATAAACGTAGTTATGAGACCAGCTTGCTTCAACAACGGGGCCTGCACTTACAACATATAAATCTGCTCCATCTCTAAAAAACGTACCACCTGGGTAACGTTTTCCAGTTGTACTTACAAAAGTTACAGAGTCAAAATCAACTCCATCGGTCGTCATTTTAAGACTAATATCGTTTCCAGTAAAACCAAAAGGACCACCAGCTCTGGCAG
>JAQUGA010000079.1 GCA_028684405.1 Bacteroidales bacterium
CGAAGTAGACACTTTCCGTTCCATCACCAAATAACGCAAAAATTGTATAATCATCTGTTCATCAATTTTATTAACTTCATAACGATAATAATAATTGATAAACTCCTCAAATGCAGCACTATAAGTTTTTATTGTCTTTTCACTGTATCGAATCTCTCTTAATTTCAAAATCATCTCTTCTGGACAATTACGATAATTTGGAATGTCATACGGTCCCATCCTTTTTACCCCATCTGTCCCCGAAGGTTCATTCTCAAAAATAAGATTAATACCTTTTTCATTAGCATAATCCTTTATTTCTTCCAAATATTTTTCCGAGAAAGGAATAGTCCACCACTTGTTCTTAGCATCCCAGCTATGATATGGATAATTTTTCAACAAGTTCATAAAGTCCTTATCAAAAGCAAAAATCAATTTTAGCCGTCCTGTTTTGGTTTTGATAATTAATAAATCATTGGCACTTACTGTTCGAACTTCATTATTAATATTGATGTCAATTTTTTCATGTACAATAAATTCATCAATTCTGTTATGGAAGTGATCTTTTATCAAATCAAGATTACCTGGATAATTAGGAATTTCCCAAATATAACTGCTTGAAATCCATCTACTATATTTTAATGATCTTACAAAGGCAATATCCGTATCATTTTTAGGCATTTTCAAAATAATCTTTTTTCCAATGACTTCAAGCTTTATCAAATCCCTATCGTTTCTTATTTTTGTCGTTGTTTTACCAACAGTTTTTTCTGCAACAAGCTCTTTCTCCAAAACAGGCAATACCAATTCAGGAAACATCAATTTTAATTGCTCCCTTGTTTCAGCATTATTAGGAACCAACCAAGCCTTTTGTGTTTGACTCCAAGCACACGCGTCAATGCTACGTAATTTGGCTTTTATGGCATTATCAAAACCAAAAATTAGCTTGATTCGTTCCTGATTTCTGTGTATGATATATTCTGCTTTTATCATTTTTCGTGGTGGATATTTCTTATATGGATGGATAGGTGGAGTATATACCTTTTAAATAAAAAAAATCAGAGTTCACAATAAAGCTTTGTATGATTTAATTTTTCCCCAAATATTCTGAATTTATTGAAAAAAATAACAATAAAATTGGCACTATTGGCAATCACTATTTACAGCTTCGCCCTCTCAGTCCCATTTGAAAACCTACTCAAAATATAAATAGTGTCAACTCAAAAAAGGATCTCTTGTATTTTTGACAAACACTTAATAGAAAATTCAAATATAGATAAAAAAATCATTCAACATTGAAATATTGAAAATAAATCTTAATTTTTTAACACAATATCCCTACTCTCGGTATTTATAAAACGAACTAATTCGTATACATATACTTCCTTCTAAAAACTCCATTTCCAACCTATTCCTTATTTTCTCCGCCTCCCTCCCCTTATTTCATCATTTCTACTCTTTGAACTCCTCTGTAACTAGGTATATTTTTTAGCTCTTTCAGATACTCAATAGTTGATTCTGCACTGGTGCGAAACAGTCCTTGACCGGGGTCTTTGTGTTCATATTTGTAAATTGAGGACATATAATTGTTCATAACTACAGAATAGATTTTATCCATATCAAATGCTTTTCCTTCGCTTGTATAAAGTTCTACATCCTTAAGGCTTCCATCTGATTTAAGCAGATAACGTGAAGTCATTCCCGAAGGATAAATGGGTAAAAAATCATCTAAAACAAATGCAGAAAGAAACAAATTGCGTATTTCGTGTCCAGAAAGCTTAAATACCACTATTTCGTTTCCAAAGGGATCCATTTCGTAGACATCTTTGGTACGTATAGGTCCTTTTGCAAGATTTGAAATACGCACACCTCCTGGATTAATAAAAGCAATATCGGCTCCTGATGTCACCCGGATAGCATCAGTCATTAAAAAACCTATCTCTTCGTATGTTGAAAAATCGTCTTCGGCCACAGCAATAGTTTCGGTTAAAGCTGGATTGTTATTATAAGCATCTACCATTTTCTGAATATCGGCACGTTTACTACCTTCTTTTCCCACGGTTAGCAAGTGCATTTCTCTATCCACTTTTCCTTCGGGACTAATGGCTAACTTAATGAGCGTTGCATAATTGAGCTTTCGCTCGGCTTGTGTAATCATAATTCCGTTGTGGATTTGATCTTTATCTACTTTGGTATGCGAATGTCCGCCAATAATCAAATCTATACTTTTAGTAGGCAGTTGCTTGGCTAATTTCACATCCTCTTCAAATCCCATGTGATTCAAAACAATAAACACATCACAACTGTCTTTCAAAAAAAGGTATTTTGGAGCAGCTTGGAATGGATCTTTAAACACAAATCCTTTCACATTATCGGGATGAGTATCTGGAATTCCAATGTTGTTAATATCCAAAAATGAAACAAAAGCTATTCGAACCCCATTTGATGTTTTAAGAATTTTATAAGGTTTAATACGAAAATTAGCTTTCTTAGGCAGTTCAATATTTGCACTCAGAAATTCAAACTCAGCTTTGTGTGTAATATGTTCAAAACCCGCAAGTCGGGAATCAAATTCGTGATTACCAACGGCTGATAAGTCAAATTTTACTGCATTCATAAGTTCAATAATGGGCATTCCTTTTTCTGGATATTGGTCATTGGCAGGATTTCCCGTTTGGTTGTCGCCACCCGATACAAGCAATAAATCCGGATAAATGGCACGCAAACTGTCCACCATAAAAGCAAAACGAGGAAAATTATCCAAGGCTGCGTGCATGTCGTTTACGGCAAGAATTTCTATCATTTTCACTTTGGGCAGCTCTGACAATTTAATCTTTTGCCTAGTGGTGCAAGCCATAAACAAAGAGGTGCCTAGCAGAACAATAACACAAAATACTTTTGGTTTCATCAAAAATCTTTTCATACTTCTGTTTTTTGGTTTTTCAAATATAAACAACTTCCTTCTCTTAGTTCGCCATCCAAAGCAATAGTATTGCCATAGGCATCCGTCACGATGAGCAAGTTGGAGGGTATTCTCTGTCCGTAATGAGCAAAATAAGAACGCACCACATCCACTACTTTAGCACCCTTATGTATGCTTATTTCTTTATCGTTGACAAATATCTTCATAAATCTATTTTTTGACTTCAGAATTTCTTTTCTTAAAATTTCATTTTATACTTAGTAAAATAAGAAACACTATCATCCAACTTCCAAAGTCTCACTCTAAACTCTGTTCGAAAGGGAGAGCTTTGAAACCATTCTGTTTTATTTAGTTTTTCAAGTCCCCGTAGCCTTCTATAGTTCCAAAAAGTTCAAATACTTTATCAAAAGGATAAGGGTTTTCATACATCCAAACACGAACTGTTTCAGTGCCTTGCATGTTCATTCCTAGTGCTAATCGAAATTGATTTAAGGAAGAATTTGGGTTAAAAGAAGATGTTTGTGTTCCCGTTATTCCAATAATACTATTATGTTATTTTAGTATCGTGTTTTAAGAACAATCGTTTCCACCTCATTAATTTCATCGCGTGAAGCAAAAAAGACTCTGCCATTTTTCGACAACACTTCCCAGGCAATATTGCTGGTAACATCATCTATCACACCTGGTTTGGTATTGTCAGTCACCAAATCAAAAGTCTTCTCGCCAGTCATTCTTACAGCTTGTGCATAATCTTTATTTACAATTAATAAATCGCCACGACCTTCCATCGAAGCTTGAAAAATCTCTTGCAAATCAGTCAAAGCATTGCCTTTTCCCATTGCGTCTTTCATTTCGCTCATGGCTTCAGCTCTACGATCGTAAATTAAAGATTTAATTATTTCCCAGGCTTGCTTGGCAATGTGATGAGTGTCGGTATTATTGTAATCGATATTGGCGTATCCATGATAGATAGAGGGTCTGTCTGCCACTTGCATAAAACGGCTGTAATTGTTTTCGGTGCTAATAATTACACAAGGCAAGTTATATTCGTTGTAGACTCTAACAACGGCTTTGTCAACATCATTAAAAAACTCACGAACCATATCATCTAGCAATCCGCTGTCACTATGTTTTATTCGCTCGGTTACTTGATGAGGAATCTCTGAAAATGGGAAATCGGCATTTTTAATCTCCTCAGTAATTCCGTCATGGGTCGCATTATACATTGAAACACCCCCTTGAGAAAGCAAAAGAATATAATACTCCTCATTCATGTTTAATGATTTTATTAAAGGACGAATGTTAAAAGTATCAGCAACTTGTACCCTATTCGATTGTATTTTCCAAGGCGACTTAATAATCTCTTGCGTATCATTTGACAAGAAAATATGCAAAGAATCTAAGTTTAGACTTTCATCAATTTCCAATCCTGAAATCTTTTCCAATAATGATGCTACAGGCCTTTTCCCAAATTCATTTATGACTCTCTCTTCTGCTTCTTTTAGTAGATTTTTTAATAAAATTACATCTTGAGCATTGTCAGGATGAGTTCTGTGCGTATTTAGCGAAATTGTAACGCAAGGGGCACTCTTTTCTGTTGCTAATGCTGCTATTTTTTGCTTTGTTGTCATATGTTCCTTTTTAAATTGTTTAACTTCCTACTCTATTGAATTTTCGGATTACTTCCCTTTTTCAATGTGTGGTCATTCGTTTATTAAAAATCCAGACATTATATGTCTTGACTTTGCATGTATGGCTATTATGCAAGGGAATCAAATATTCTTTACTTTTTAGCCACGTACAAAAATACTCAAAAATCTTCAAATTTGCAAATCTTTTATTAGCAGTTTTAAAAACAAAAGATGTTTTTTATAAAATTTTAAGGATGATTTAATTCTAACAAAACTAATATCCACAGTTTTAAGGCTTTGCAGAAGTTATACCGTTACGGTTTCTATAATAGTCCAATTCAATAAATATTTTTTGTACTCTAATACCGATTTGAAAAATAATATAGTCCAATTTTGCTTTTAGCTCATTGTACTATTTATTTTAAGCATCGGCATTATGCAAATTATAAAATTGTAGGACATAACTGTCAAAACGTAGACTATCTACAATTTTAATTTGGGATAACAGAAACTCTATCGGCATAAATCCCGCTTTGCGAGGACATGCAATACTAAATTTCAAATTATCCGTTGGACTAATTTGAAATAAGTATTGGTATTACTGGGGAAGCTAGTCACTAGGTTACTCAGTCACTTGCTTACAATCCTCGTTATACTTTCTGACAAATGTGCAAGAACTTCATAATTAAGCTCTTCGCATAAATTACTAAATGAGCTAACTTTTATTTCTAATTTTCCTTGTTTTCCAATCAAAACAACCGCATCTCCCACTTCCACATTTTTGATATTGGTAACATCGATTATAATCATATTCATGTTTACAAGTCCAATTAAATTGCATCTATGACCACGTATAAGAACATGTCCTTTATTGCTTAGTGACCGATTGTAACCCATTGAATATCCGACAGGAACCAAAGCAGTGACAATATCACCTTGAGCAAGATATGAAATTCCATATCCGACAAATTCACCACTTTTCACTTTTTTTAGAGACATAATATGACTTTTCCATCCCAATATTCTTTTTAAAGGATCTAATCTATCATTTTGATTATTGATATACTGAACAAAGACTTCGGTGCTCGACCAAAAACCATATAACATGATTCCGACTCGAACCATATCCATCCTTGTATCCGGGTAAACAAAAGAAGCAGCAGAATTGGCAACATGCTTGTATTTTGCATTCAAGCCGCTTGCTTCAAAACGAGCAAACATTTCCTTGTACTTTTGCAACTGATTTTGGATTCTAAAATGATTTGAAATGCTTTCAGCACCAGCCAAATGAGTACAAAATCCGCATACTTCAATAAAAGAGATATTTTCTTTTATAATTTCAATGGCACACTCTATCTCCCCAAAATCTAAACCCGACCTGTTCATTCCCGTTTCTGCTTCAATATGAATTTTAGCCTTTAAATTAAGATCTTTGGCAAATTCCACAGCCGTTTTTAGTCTTTCAATACTAAATACAAAAAACTCTATTCCTTTTTCAATGGCATCTTTTATATCTTCATCACACAACCATCCCATCACCATAATGGATCTTGGTTTTGATGAACAATTATAAACACGAACCGCTTCTTTGTAATAAAAAACCGAAAAATGATCAATGCCATATTTGTCAAAAACGGGAACTATTTGTTCAATCCCATGTCCATATGCATTCGCTTTAACAACAGCTGATATTTTTACTTTTTCACCAAATTTAGAGCGTAGAAAAGAAATATTATTTTGAATCGATTTTTCATTTAGCGTTATTATTGAATCATAAACCATAATTGAATATCTTTTTGTAAATTGTGAAAAACGTATTTATTCCAGTTTCAATAATATTATCTGGAAAATCGAAGTCTGGATTATGAAGTTGAGGCTGATGGATACCTGAACCCAAACCAAAATAACAAGCCTCGAACTTTTCCGTGTAATATCCAAAATCTTCCGACCATTTAAAAGGTGTTTTCACAAACTCAATTTCTAAACCTAATTGCTTTGCCGATTCCTCCACCATATCCACACATCGATCACTATTGACTGTGGCCGGAAAGACTTCGCTGTAAGAAAATACACATTTCAAGTTTTCGGAACGTGATATTTCCTGAATTATTTTTTCACAATAAGAAGTGAGCAAATTCATATCTTCATTCTCGAAAGCCCGTAACGTAATTCTCATTTCAGCATAGCCGGGGGACGTTCCAAAAGAAATTTCACCCAACTGTATGTGAATAATAGTCAGCAAAATAAAATCTGTAAACAGAGTTTTGTCCTCTCGTAAATCATGCAACTTGTTAATTATTTGAGAAATAGCCCCGGTAGGACTAATCCCATTTTCAGGTTCTGCAGCATGAGATGATTTTCCAATTAGCTTCACCGTCATTCCTTTAGAAGCCGAAGCAAAACTTCCTTTTTTCAAAATAATATTATGTTTTTCAAAACCAGGCACATTGTGAAGTGCAAAAATACAATCGGGATGTATGTTTTTAAACTTTGGGTTTTCTAAAACATCACGCGCACCCTGCTCTACTTCTTCTGCTGGCTGAAAAAGCAATATCACTCTCCCTTTTGTTGGACGGTTGTTTGATATTTTTTGAGCCAAACCTGCTAAAATAGCCATATGGCCATCATGTCCGCAAACATGAGAGATATTTTCATTTACTGATTTATGTTCTATTTCAGATGTTTCTTTAATAGGCAAAGCGTCTAATTCGGCTCTAAATAAGACTGTTTTTCCCTTTTCTTTTCCTTTAAAAACAAACAAAACTCCAGTATCACCAAGCCGAATAGTTTCATCCGGATTGAACTCATTTATAAAGCGAATAATTCGCTCTGTCGTTTTAAATTCCTTGTTGGAAATTTCAGGATATTTATGCAACTCCCTTCTTAAATCTATTATTTTTTCATTCATAAAATTTATCTATCCATTCTGTAATTAGTTTGCTCTTTGTAATCAAGCTATTAGCAAAGTTAATTTAATTTTCTCAGAAATACAAATAGGAATTGCCAGCCAAGTGCCAGGCGGCAGACAGTAGAAGCAAAAAGTTTCAAATGGTGAAAATATTCAATTTTGCGAAAATATCGTGGTTCATCCTTTTCGCAATTCATCCTTTAGGCGATGCAGTCTATCCCGAGAATCAGTACTCAACGACCTCGAAACGTGCAACTGATTCGAGGTGAGAGTTTCAAAAAGGTATAAGTGACAGAGTAATTGAGTAAAACTCTTAACTTTTAATTCTCAATTCATAATTAACATTTTAAACCACTCCTTATTTTGTGTATATTTTCAGCTCCAACCTACGTTGTTGTTTGCTATCTTTAGCATCTGACGAAAAAGTTTTTCCAAAATTCTGAACATAAATATTTTCTACCGCAATCCATTGTGACAGAATTTCCATCATATAATTAATTCGCTTATTGGTAATTTCCTTGTTTATTTTCTCACTGCCCGAACTATCAGTATAGCCGGAAATCGTTATTTTAGAAATATTATTATCCTTGATGCTTTGCTTTAGCGTTTTTATAAGACTGTCTTCGAAGAGTGGTTTTATACTCCCTAAACCATAAAAAGCAACAAGCAATGAAGTGTCTGATGGCAAAGTTTTAAGAACTTTTTTCTCATTTATTCGAAGAAAAGCAATCGTATCCATGCCTGCTTTAATTTCTTTTTCTAAGTTTAACAAACGGCTTTTAGAAAGTGCTAAAGAATCTTTTAAAGACTGATTATCAGCATCTTTATGAGCAATTAAAAGATTTTTGGAAGCTTGCATCTCTTTAAACTCTTTTTCTATATAAACAGTATCTATTTCAGGCTCTTGAAGTTGAAAAATTTGCAATCGACTTTGCAAAATCCGAATGCTGTCTTTTTGAGCATCTTGAAATCTTTGATTTTGCAATTGGCTTTGCAACAAGAGTATGGAATCTTTTTGAGATTGATGTAGTTGAGTATTTAGCAATTGATTTTGTAAAAGCTGTATCGTATCACCTTTTACTTTTAACAGTTTCTGAACCGATTTTTCACTTTGTTGGCTTTGTTTGTTTAATGTTTTTTCAGGTTCATTATAAACGTACACAATTTCAGTTTTTGGGGTATCCTTGTTTTTCATCTCAAGCAATTGATTACGCAATAGGTAAATTGAATCATTTTTGGAACGCAACATTTGACTTGTGTTTGCATCACTCGAAAGAGTGCTTTTTTCGTTGTTTATATATATTGTATCTGCTTTTGAATTAGCATTGCTCTTCAGTTCTGCCATCTGAAGATTTAACAAAGCTATAATCTCGTTGTTTGACTGAAGTAGCTTTTCACAATCAAATTCCGAATAAATGCTATCTGAAATCTGCTTATTATAAATTTTATTCACTCTTAAAACGGTATCCAATTTAGAAACATTTTGAAGTTCAAACATCTGTTTATTTAATTGCTGAATAGAGTCCGTAATCGCGATCAGCATTTTTTTAACTTCATATTGAAAACTGCTGTCCGAAGATGTTTCCAGTGCTCCTTTTGCTATTTGTGTATAAACTAGCATTTTTGGCTCATCCACAAGACTTGTATCCGTAAGATAAACGGAAGTGGCATCTTCCACCATATCCGTTATGGTATCAGCAAGAGCAATTGTATCCGTGTTTTGCAATGCATTATCTACATACAAACTCACATAACTCGGTTCTTGAACCTTGCATGCGGCAATGAAAAGTGCGACAAAGCCTGTTAAGACAATTCTTATTATTTTATTCCCATCCATAAGTTAAGTTCTAGGGCTAAACCTGCCGTTGGTATTACTGATATATTTCTATAATTCTGACTTCCTTTTTCGCCTATTACTAGCACTCCAGCATTAAAGCGAATCACTTTAAATAAGCGGAATCCAAGTCCGGCATAAACGGGCAAGTTAACGCCTGGGGTAACAAATTCAGTTCCTCTTTCATCATACACAGATTTAAACAAAACGCCGGTCGAAAAACCAAAAGAATCAAACATTCGCATTTTTGAGGTCAGCTTGCTTTTATTATTAAAAGGTATGGTTAAACCGATACCGGGTGTAAAATCAATGTTTTGCATAGAAGTATTATTAATGTTTACAGTTTTATTCCAAGCATAAACGCCAATATTAACGGGCAAAGTAAAAGCTTCCTTGTCTGTTTCTACAGCCGTAATATTAGCCTGTCTGTGATGTTGCACCAACTGACTATTTATATATGGTGTAATTTCTGAACTAATCAAACGTACAAGATGCTCTACTTTATCGGAAATTGATTTACGTGCAATTGTATCAATTTCTTTTTGGCTTTTCTTTTTAAAGAAATTGCCAAACCTGAAATCACTGGTCTTTTTTAGCTCATCCAATACCAAAGCGGATGGGGCTTGCATAGGAATTCCATTTTTTGACTCATAGAGCGTAAATGATTCGGTTATAAGTTGACTTAATTTCTGATAAACATCCTTCGGTTTATTGACAGTTACTTTTTTTCCGTCGAAATAGATATTGTTCATTAATAAAAAACGAACTCTGTCTTCAATGTTTTTATGCAGATATTCCTTTTGAGTTTGAGATAACAACTTGTATATAACCACATTAAAATCGTATTTCGTATTCGATTTAAGAATAGGTGGAACAACAATATTAAAGGTTTCTGATTTGTTATCTTCGCATCGGTTCCATGCAAAAGAATGCAAAACAAAATCTTTGCCCTGATAAGAGATATTTACTTTCACAAACTCTATTTCACTTCCGGCTTCTCCGCTAATAGCAAAAGGTTTATCAAATGGAATTTTGGGGTTATTGAAAAAGGATTCAGATTCAAAATCAACTTTTACGCTTCTCTCTTGAGCATTTGCGAAGAGAAAAATCAT
>JAQUGA010000296.1 GCA_028684405.1 Bacteroidales bacterium
AGTTTCCAAATCTTTGATTTGCTGTTCGCTATATCCCATGGATGGCAAAATAGGTCCAAGGTTAGGATATATTTCAAACGTCTTTTTTATTTTCCCAACAGCATAAGGGCGTGGGTCTACCAATTCTGCAGCACCATATTTCATTGCCGTAACACTGCCATAATTGTATTTAATTTCGCCGTGTGTAACAGTGGGACCTTCTTCCACAACCAAAACACGTTTGCCTCTGATAAGTTCTGGATTGTCGACAAATGTTGGCGAAACGGCATCTATTACAACTGCTTTTGGATTTAATTTTGCAATATTGGCACGAATTAATTGTAAGTCATCCAAATCGCAACTCTCTATTTTATTTATAACAATTGCATCTGCTATGCGAAGCGTTGTTTCTCCAGGATAATAAGTCATCTCGTGTCCTACTCTTTGTGGATCAACAATGGTAAACATCAAATCGGGTTTGATAAATGGGAAATCATTGTTTCCACCATCCCACAAAATGATATCAACGTCTTCTTTTTCAGCCTGGCGAAGAATGGCCTCATAATCGATACCAGAATAGATGATGTTTCCACGAACTACGTGAGGTTCATACTCTTCCATCTCTTCAATGGTACACTCGTGAAGTTTTAAATCTTCTACTGTTTCAAAACGTTGTACCGCTTGTTTTACCAAATCACCATAAGGCATAGGGTGACGAATGGCACATACTTTTAAACCTTCTTCTTCCAAAATATCAATAATTCTTCTGGACGCTTCACTTTTTCCACCACCGGTTCGAACAGCTCCTGTTGCAATGACGGGTTTGGTTGATTTCAGCATCGTAGCATCCAAACCGATTAATTTAAAATCAGCTCCGGCAGCATTAACGATAGCACAAATATTCATCACTTTTGTATAATGCATATCACTGTATGCAAAAACGCACTCATGAACTTTAAACTCTTTGATTAATCTTGGCAATTCCGATTCATTATAAATTGGAATACCCTGTGGATACAAGTCACCAGCTAACTCTTTTGGGTATTTTTTTCCATCAATATCAGGTATTTGAGCTGCTGTAAAGGCAACTACATTATAATTCTCGTTTCCCCTAAAACAAGTGTTGAAGTTGTGAAAATCACGCCCCGCAGCTCCAATAATAATTACATTCTTTTTCATATTATGTGTTTTTGGTTAATAATATTTTGAACTTTACTATTCTTGGGCAAAGATAAAAGTTTTATTAATTCAATTTCACGACTTTAATAATATTTTTTCAACGATTTTTCAACACTATCTTTTATTTTTTATCCAAGCAAAATATTGTATTTTTGCAAAAAAAACAAAATGGATCTAAGAACTTACATCACAGACAAACTAAATGTCTTTTTTGAGCAATCATACAACACCTCATTTGCATCAGAAAAATTTCAAATATCTCCAACCAAGGCCGAATTTTCGGGGGATTTTACTTTAATCTGTTTTCCGTTTGTTGGTACACTCAAAAAATCACCAGATGCGATTGCTAATGAAATTGGCACATTTCTAAAAGAAAACTGCGATCTAATTCACAATTTTAATGTTATTAAAGGCTTTTTAAACATCGAGTTTGTCCCTACTGTTTGGATGGATTTTGTAAATAAAAACGCTTTAAATTCAAACTTTGGTTATTCAAAAACAGAAAATCCAGAAAATATAGTCTTGGAATATTCTTCTCCAAACACCAATAAACCTTTACACTTGGGACATATTCGAAATAATTTGCTCGGATATTCTCTTTCAAGAATATTGGCTTCGCAAGGACATAAGGTGGTTCGAACAAATTTGGTAAACGACCGCGGAATTCATATTTGCAAATCGATGTTAGCATGGCTTCGCTGGGGAAACAATGAAAGTCCGGAAAGCAGCGGACTAAAAGGCGATCATTTAATTGGAAAATACTACGTTCTTTTTGATGTAGAATATAAAAAACAACAAAAAGTACTCATTGAAAAAGGGCTTTCCGAAGAGGAAGCGGCAAAAGAGGCTCCACTGATCAAAGAAGCTCAAGAGATGCTTAGAAATTGGGAAGCAGGCGAAGCTGAAACAATTTCGGTTTGGAAAAAAATGAACGATTGGGTGTATGCGGGATTTGACCAAACATATCAACGAATGGGCATCGAATTTGACGAAATTCAATATGAATCAAACACTTACAAACTGGGTAAAGAAATCGTTGAAAAAGGATTAAACGATGCTGTATTTTTCAAAAAAGAGGACGGTTCTATTTGGGTAGACCTCAGCAATGAAGGTTTGGATGAAAAATTATTGCAAAGAGCCGACGGAACTTCCGTATACATGACCCAAGATATGGGAACAGCCTCGCTCAGAGCGGATGCTTTTAATCCCGATAAAATGATTTATGTGGTTGGAAATGAACAAAATTACCATTTCGATGTACTCAAATTAATTTTGGACAAAAAACTAAATTACGATTGGGGAAAAACCATTTTTCACTTATCATACGGAATGGTTGAACTTCC
>JAQUGA010000080.1 GCA_028684405.1 Bacteroidales bacterium
ATTTTATATTCTGAGTTTTGAGCAGAATAATACCCTTTGGCATTAGAAAAACGGTGTGCATTGGTGCCAATATTAAAAGTATGATTATCGATAATAAAACTATTACCATTGATTTTTGAATAGAAAAGATTTTGATTTCCGTAATTAGCAAAGTTTCTAAATACAATTCGGTTAAAAGTGCTTGTTTCAACTACCTTTATCTCATATTCTTTTGCAGTGCTTTTGGCAAAATATGTTCCTTTGAGATTTAATGCTTTTACGTTTACCTTGCGGCTTGCATGTGAGGTGTTTCCCGCTTTGTCGCTGACCATATATTCAACAATATATTCGTCAACTAGCTTTGGATTTACGGAGTGACTAATTTTAATTTTGCTGCTAATGTCTTCGTCTTTATCATCAGTGGCCTCGGCACCTGGTTCGATATAAGTATCCCCAAGGTTAAGATACATTGGGTTCGCACCTTTGATAATGATTTCGGGATTGGTTTTGTCTTTTTTACATGCAAAGAAAACAAACGTAAACAGAATTAAAGTGCTGATAAATAGCGTTTTATTAGTCATAAATTTAGTTTTATCAATTAATAAATTGTGATTTTTGTTTTATGATAAGGGAGAATAAACTAATTTAATTAATTATTATCTCCAATAATAAATGCAAAAATAGCAAATTACATTACAATACAAAAAAAAAGCTGTCTTATAAGACAGCTTTTTTTAATATGGAGTCAATTATTGACGAACGTATGTTTGGTTGATAACAGTTGCATTACCACCCTCATCAAATGAATACTTAATAGTTAGTACATTGTAGTCTGTACCTACTTTTCCGTATGTTCCAGTAATATTTTTAATATTAGCAGTACCATCAGCATCTGTAAAAGAATAGTTTACACCAGTAAGACCAGTAGGACCTGCTGTAAGTGTAAGAACTGAAGCTTGGCCAAAGTCAGCAAAACTATTTAAAACTAGTTTGTTCCATCCTTGAGATGAAATTGCAACTGTTTGAGTATATTCATAAGTTGTGTTGTCAGCATATGTTTCAGTTACACGGTATGTAGCAGCTATTTTGTCAGCTTTTACGCGTACCTTGCGTGTAGCAGAACCTTCGTTTCCAGCTTTGTCAGTTACTTTGTAAACAATTGAATACTCGTCAACTTTGTCTGTATTTACAGTACCAGTGACAGTCATTTTTGAAGTAATGTTGCCATCTTCTTCGTCATTTGCAATTGCACCTGGATCTGTCCAAGTACCACCTAATTCAATTACGTAAGGATTGTCGCCTGTAATGCTGATGGTTGGAGCACCAACGTCATCTTTTGTACAAGATGAGAAAATAATAGCTACGGCTACGAATAATACCGATAATGATAAAATGTTCTTTTTCATAATAATAAATAGTTTAATTTATATTGTTTTTAATTTTCCACTGCAAAGATAAATATCTTTTTCTATTAAATATCCTAATTTTACATTTATTAATATTAAAAATTTTAATTTACATCTTTGTGTCGCTCTAAGTGCTTAATATTGAGGTGGTTGGTTTTTTCAACAACTGCATATATAGATTTTTTCTATGATTGCAATAAAAAAAGTTAAAAATAGTGCGGAATTCAAAACTAATTCTTACTTTTGCAATGGAAACTAACTAAATAAATTAAAAATCAAAAAACATTAAAAACATGAAAAAATTATTTGTACTCTTAGTGGGTGTTGGTATGTTTGCTGTTGTAGCATGTGGACCAAGCAAAGCAGAACTTGAAGCTGCTGAAAAAGCAAAACAAGATTCAATCGAACAAGTTGAACAAGCTCGTATAGAAGCTGAAGCTATAGCTGCTGAAGAAGCTGCTGCTCTAGCTGCTGCTGAAGAAGCTGCTGCTCTTGCTGAAGCTGAAGCTGCTGCTGCGAAACCAACTGGAAAAAAACCTGCTGTTAAGAAAACTGAACCTGCAAAAACAACTGAAGACAAAGTTATTGAAGGTGCTAAAAGCAGAAAAAAAGGAGTATAAGCTCTTTTGAATAAAATTAAAAAGCTACTATTTTAGTGGCTTTTTTTTGTAACTTTTATTTTCTAAAGCCGTATAATTTTCTATTGCATCTCGCAGTTCAGATAATTTGATTGACAAAAAAAGGATTTCATTACGAAATCCCTTTTTTTATTCTGATAGAACAATGATTATGCTTCTGCTTTTGGAGTTCCAATATTCATTGGGTATCCTTCATAACCATCAGATTCTTTTATTACACCATGTACAGATTCGAATTTTTGTACGTTCTCTTTGAGTGCTTTTAGCAAACGCTTAGCATGGAGAGGGGTAAGTATAATTCTAGATTTTACATTGCCTTTTGGAATTCCGGGCATGATTTTCACAAAATCAACAATAAATTCAGCATTTGAATGTGTAATTATTGCTAAGTTTGAATAAGTGCCTTCGGCAATTTCTTCACTTAGGTTTATGTTTATAGCATTTTTATTATCTTTTTCTGTATTCATGATGTATAATTTTTATTAGAGAGAATATTAGATTTTTTTGGATGCTTGTAAATTCAAGTGCTCATCTTTCGATCCCACAATCATGTCTTCGTAGTCTCTCAAACCTGTTCCGGCAGGGATTAAGTGGCCTACGATTACATTTTCTTTCAAACCTTGAAGTTGATCGATTTTTGCATTTACAGCTGCATCGGTCAACACCTTTGTTGTTTCCTGGAAGGATGCTGCAGAGATAAAGCTACGAGTTTGTAAGGATGCGCGAGTAATTCCTTGCAGTATCTGACGACCCGTTGCTGGTCGAGCATCTCTGGCTTCGATGAGATTTTTGTCCTGACGTTTCAATAATGAATTTTCGTCTCGCAATTTACGAACACTGATAATCTGTCCTGGAATGTGATTTGGTGAATCACCAGCATCAATTACAACTTTTTTGTCGTAAATCATATCATTTTCTTCACGGAAATCAATTCGGTTGACAAGTTCGTTTTCTAAAAATCGAGTATCACCTGGATCTTCAATTTGAACTTTACGCATCATTTGGCGAACAATTACTTCAAAGTGCTTGTCATTAATCTTTACTCCTTGCAGTCGATATACTTCCTGAACTTCGTTCACAATATATTCCTGAACTTTCATAGGTCCTTTGATGGATAAAATATCAATCGGAGCGATTGAGCCTTCAGAAAGAGAGGTGCCTGCTTTCACAAAGTCGTTCTCTTGGGCTAAAATTTGTTTAGAAGTGGAAACCAAATATTTTTTCTCTTCACCCGTTTTTGAGGTGATGATAATTTCACGATTTCCTCTTTTTAATTTTTTACCGAAGGATACAATACCGTCTATTTCAGAAACCACAGCTGGATCAGAAGGATTTCTTGCTTCAAACAATTCCGTTACACGAGGCAAACCACCGGTGATGTCACCAGATTTTCCAAAAGTTCTTGGAATTTTCACAAGGATATCACCTGATTTAATCATGTCTCCATTTTGGATAATGATGTGAGCATTAACAGGAATATCGTATATTTTTATCTCTTCATCGTTCGAAGACATGATTTTTATCGATGGATTCTTTGTTTTTTGACGGCTTTCAATGATTACTTTGTCATTATAACCCGTTTGTTCGTCTGTTTCTAGTCGATAGGTTACCCCTTCAATTACGTCTTCGAATTTTGCTTTACCCGAAAATTCAGAAACAATAACTGCGTTGAATGGATCCCAATCGGCAATGCGTTGTCCTTTGGCAACTGTACTTCCATTTTCAAAATACAAGTGAGCACCGTAAGGAATGTTTGAAGATGCAAGAGATATTTGAGTGTTTGGATCAATAATCCGCATTTCAGCAGAACGCCCAATAACAATATTATATTCTTTGCCTGCTTTATCTTTATAAGGAACAGAACGAAGTTCGTCTATTTGTAGGATACCAGCATATTTCGCATCAATTGCTGCTTGAACACTAACGTTGCTGGCAACACCTCCAACGTGGAATGTACGAAGCGTTAACTGTGTACCAGGTTCTCCAATCGATTGTGCAGCAATAACACCTACGGCTTCCCCTTTTTGCACCATCTTGCTGGTGGCTAAGTTACGTCCGTAGCATTTTGCACATACACCCATTTTCGATTCACAAGTTAATACCGAGCGAATTTCTACCTCTTCGATAGGAGAATCTTGAATTATTTGACAGATTTCTTCCGTTAATTCTTCGCCATCTTCTGCAATAATTTCGCCTGTTAATGGATGATATACATCATGCAATGCAACTCTACCAAGAATTCGGTCATACAATGATTCAACTTCTTCTTCGTTTTTCTTCAATGAACTTACCACCAAACCACGTAATGTACCACAGTCTTCTTCATTTACGATAACGTCTTGTGCCACATCTACCAAACGACGCGTTAAATAACCCGCATCGGCAGTTTTTAAAGCTGTATCGGCCAAACCTTTACGAGCACCGTGGGTAGAAATAAAGTATTCCAATACGGATAATCCTTCTTTAAAGTTGGATAAAATTGGATTTTCAATAATTTCACCACCACTGGCACCTGCTTTCATTGGTTTTGCCATCAAACCTCTCATCCCTGATAACTGACGAATCTGTTCTTTCGATCCACGAGCACCCGAGTCAAGCATCATGTAAACAGGGTTGAAACCATTTTGATCTTTTGATATTTTTTCAAGCAAAATCCGACTTAATTTAGCATTTGTATGCGTCCAAATGTCGATGATTTGGTTATATCTTTCATTGTTTGTAATAAATCCCATGTTGTAGTTGTTCACTACTTCATCAACTTCTGTATTTGCCTCTTTAACTAAAATGGATTTTTCTTCAGGAACTTCAATGTGGCTTAAGTTAAACGATAAACCACCTTTAAAGGCCATCATAAAACCAAGTTCTTTAATATCATCCAAGAATTTTGCAGTAGGTGCTGTACCTGAATTTCTCAAAATTTTGGTGATAATATCACGAAGTGATTTTTTTGTCAATAATTCATTGATAAATCCTGCACTTGAAGGAACATATTGGTTTAAAATAATACGTCCAACAGTGGTTTCTACCATTTCAATATTTCCATCTCCTTTTACGTCTACTTTACAGAAGATGGGGGCATGTAAATCTGCTTGTTTTTCGTTGTAAGCAATAATAACCTCTTCGGGAGAATAGAATTTCATTCCTTCTCCTTTTACAACTAAATCGCCCGAACTTCTCAATTCTTTGGTAATGTAATACAAACCAAGAACCATGTCTTGCGAAGGAACTGTAACGGGAGCTCCGTTGGCCGGATTTAAAATATTGTGCGATGCCAACATCAGCATTTGGGCTTCTAAAATAGCTGCATTTCCAAGGGGAACATGAACAGCCATTTGGTCACCGTCAAAGTCGGCATTGAAAGCGGTACAAGTTAGTGGGTGTAAGCGAATTGCTTTCCCCTCTACCAATCGAGGTTGAAACGCTTGAATACCTAAGCGGTGAAGGGTAGGAGCACGGTTTAGTAAAATAGGATGTCCTTTCAAAATGTTTTCCAAAATATCCCAAACTACGGGATCTTTTCTGTCTACAATTTTTTTGGCCGATTTTACTGTTTTTACAATTCCTCTTTCCAGTAACTTACGAATGATAAATGGTTTGAATAGCTCGGAAGCCATCTCTTTTGGAATACCACATTCGTTAAGTTTAAGTTCTGGTCCTACTACAATTACCGAACGTCCTGAATAGTCAACCCGTTTGCCAAGTAAGTTTTGACGGAATCGACCTTGTTTTCCTTTCAAACTATCGGAAAGAGATTTTAAAGGACGGTTTGACTCAGTCTTTACAGAACTGGCTTTTCTTGAGTTATCAAAAAGAGAATCAACAGCTTCCTGCAACATGCGTTTTTCATTTCGCATAATGACATCTGGAGCCTTAATTTCGATTAATCTTTTAAGTCGGTTGTTGCGAATGATTACGCGTCTGTATAGGTCATTTAAATCTGAAGTTGCAAAACGACCTCCATCAAGAGGCACTAATGGACGCAATTCAGGCGGAATTACAGGGACAATATTTACAATCATCCATTCTGGACGGTTTTTTATGTGTTTGTTGGCATCTCTAAAAGATTCGAAAACATGCAAACGTTTTAAAATGTCTGCTTTTCTTTGTTGCGAAGTCTCATTGTTTGCTCTATCTCTTAGTTCAAACGATTCTTTATCCAAATCAATATTGGCAAGCAGGATTTGAATCGCTTCAGCTCCCATTTTAGCAATAAATTTTTCAGGATCTAAATCATCCAACATGTAGTTTTCTTTTGGAAGTTTATCCAGAATCTCGAAATACTCTTCCTCGGTAATCAAGTCCATTTTTGCAACCCCTTCAGCAGCAGCAGCTCCGGCTTGTATTACGACATATTTTTCGTAATACACTAAAGAGTCTATTGCTTTAGAGTTTAACCCAAGGAGTGCGCCGATTTTGTTGGGTAGAGATTTGAAAAACCATATATGTGCCACAGGAACCACCAAATGAATGTGTCCCATACGTTCGCGACGCACTTTGCGTTCTGTAACCTCTACTCCGCATCGGTCACAAATAATACCTTTGTAACGGATGCGTTTGTATTTTCCACAATGACATTCCCAGTCTTTTACCGGTCCGAAAATACGTTCGCAAAACAAACCATTACTTTCTGGTTTGTAGGTGCGATAATTGATTGTTTCCGGTTTTACAACTTCACCTCGCGATTGCTCTAGTATTGATTCTGGAGCAGCTAAGCTGATTGTAATTTGCGAAAACTCTTTTTTTATTTGTTGGTCTTTTCTGAAAGCCATATGTTGTAATTATTGAAATCAATACTAAAATTTATATAAAAAGATGTTGCTTAAAAAAGGAGCAACATCTTTTTAATTATTAATCAAAAGTAACATTCAAACACAAACCTTTTAGTTCGTGAACGAGTACATTGAATGATTCCGGAATTCCGGGAATTGGCATATTGTCGCCTTTAACAATGGCTTCGTATGCTTTGGCTCTTCCAATAACATCGTCTGATTTAACGGTAAGTATTTCCTGAAGGATATTTGCAGCTCCAAATGCTTCGAGTGCCCAAACCTCCATCTCTCCAAAACGTTGACCCCCAAATTGTGCTTTCCCGCCCAATGGTTGTTGAGTAATCAGAGAATAAGGTCCAATGGAACGTGCGTGCATTTTGTCGTCCACCATATGGTGAAGTTTCAGCATATATATGTATCCTACAGTAATGTCTTGATCAAACTTTTCTCCGGTTCCACCGTCGTAAAGCGTGGTTTTGCCATTTACTGGCACATTTGCTTTTCGCATAAGTTCATTAATCTCCTCGCTGTTGGCACCATCAAAGATTGGTGTAGAGAATTTCATTCCCAAACGATGACCAGCCCATCCTAAAATCGTTTCGTAAATTTGCCCCAAGTTCATACGAGAAGGTACACCTAGAGGGTTTAATACGATGTCGACAGGAGTTCCGTCTTCCAAAAATGGCATGTCTTCTTCCCGAACAATTTTAGCAACAATACCTTTGTTGCCATGACGTCCAGCCATTTTATCACCAATTTTTAGTTTTCTTTTTTGTGCAACATATACTTTTGCCATTTGAACAATACCGCTTGGAAGTTCGTCTCCAATGGAAGTCACAAATTTTTCACGCTGTTGACGACCTTGAATTTCACGGTTTTTTACATTGTAATTGTTCAATAAGCGGTATACCAAATCATTGGTTTCGTCGTCATTTGTCCAATGAAGTGGACTAATGACGCTATAGTCAATAGAGGTAAGTATTTTTTGAGTGAATTTGGTTCCTTTCGCTACGATTATTTCTTTGAAGATTGAATTGACACCACCTGAAGTTTTGTTTTCAAGTAAAGTATATAATTTTTTCACCAAAGTTTCTTTCAAAGCAATAAACTCTTTGTTGAATCTTGTTTCAATCTCTTTTGTAATATCTTGAGTTTTTGCTTTCGGTTTTTTCTCTTTCATATTTCGAGAGAAAAGTTTTTTGTCGATTACAACACCTCTCATAGAAGGATGAGCTTTTAATGAAGCATCTTTAACGTCTCCTGCTTTATCTCCAAAAATAGCTCTTAATAGTTTTTCTTCAGGAGTTGGATATGATTCCCCTTTTGGGGTGATTTTCCCAATTAAAATATCGCCTTCATTTACCTCTGCTCCAATTCTTATTAAACCGTTTTCATCCAAGTCTTTGGTGGCTTCGGCACTCACGTTTGGAATATCATTGGTAAGTTCTTCAATACCACGTTTGGTATCTCGAACCTCAAGTGTAAACTCTTCAATATAGATAGAAGTGAAAATATCTTCTTTTACAATTTTCTCAGAAATTACAATGGCATCCTCAAAGTTGTATCCTTTCCAAGGCATGAAAGCAACCATAAGATTACGTCCCAATGCCAATTCGCCATTTTGCGTAGCATATCCTTCGCACAATACTTGACCTTTGGTAACTTTATCACCCTTACGAACAATAGGGCGGAGGTTGATGCAAGTACTTTGGTTTGTACGACAGAATTTGGTAAGAGTGTAAGTAACAACCTCATCATCGAAGCTAATTAAAGATTCTTTTTCAGTTCTGTCAGATTTAATTTTAATGGTATTTGCATCTACATATATTACTGTACCCGAATTTTCAGCATTAATCAAAACTCTGGAATCTTCGGCTACTTTTCTTTCTAAACCCGTTCCAACAATTGGAGACTCAGGCTCTAAAAGAGGAACTGCTTGACGCATCATGTTAGATCCCATCAATGCACGGTTGGCATCATCGTGTTCCAAAAATGGAATCAAAGAAGCAGCAATCGAAGCAATTTGATTGGGTGCAACGTCAATCATATCCACTTCATTTGGTGATACAATTGGATAATCGGCCAACTGTCGAGCCTTGATACGGTCCTGAACAATTACAGAATTACCATCCACTTCGGTGTCAGATTGAGCAATTGTTTTGTGTTCTTCTTCTTCAGCACTTAAATAGATAAATTTGTTTTTATCTACTTTACCATTACTTACTTTGTAATATGGAGTTTCGATAAAACCTAAACTATTAATCTTGGCAAATACGCAAAGTGAAGAGATAAGTCCAATATTGGGGCCTTCTGGAGTTTCAATAGTACACAAACGTCCATAATGAGTATAGTGAACGTCACGAACTTCAAAACCGGCTCTTTCGCGAGACAAACCACCAGGTCCTAGTGCAGAAATACGGCGTTTGTGAGTAACCTCTGATAATGGATTGGTTTGATCCATAAACTGAGACAACTGATTTGTGCCGAAAAATGAATTAATAACCGATGATAATGTTTTGGCATTTACCAAGTCAGTAGGGGTGAAAACTTCATTGTCGCGAACGTTCATACGCTCACGAATGGTTCTTGCCATTCTGGCCAAACCCACTCCAAATTGAGAATACAATTGTTCACCAACTGTTCTAACTCTACGGTTGCTTAAGTGGTCGATGTCGTCCACTTCCGTTTTAGCATTAATTAAATCGATTAAATGTTTTATGATGGAAACAATATCTTCACGCGTCAAAACTCTCGTTTCATGTGAAGTATTGAGATTCAGTTTTTTATTGATTCTGTAGCGTCCAACTTCACCTAAGTCGTAGCGTTTTTCTGAGAAAAACAATCTGTCCAATACGCCACGGGCAGTTTCTTCGTCTGGTGGAGCTGTATTTCTAAGTTGGAAGTATAGATATTCAATGGCTTGTTTTTCAGAGTTTGTCGGGTCTTTTTGAAGGGTGTTGAAAATGATAGAGTAATCGGTGCTACTCTCCTCATCTTTATGGATTAAAATTGTTTTAATATTGGCATCCATGAATAAATCGATGTGCTCAGGTTCTATAACTGATTCTCTATCAACGATTACTTCTGTACGTTCAATGGAAACAACTTCACCGGTTTCCTCATCTACGAAGTCTTCCAGCCATGATCGAACAACTCTTGCGGCTAGTCTTTTTCCGACAACTTTTTTCAAACCTGCTTTTGTAACTTTAATTTCTTGTGCCATATCGAAAATTTGCAATATATCGCGGTCTGTTTCAAAACCGATGGCACGAAGAAGTGTAGTTACAGGCAATTTCTTTTTTCTGTCGATGTAAGCATACATCACATTATTGATATCCGTTGTAAATTCGATCCAAGATCCTTTAAACGGAATGATTCGAGCTGAAAATAATTTTGACCCGTTGGCATGATATGATGTTCCGAAGAATACACCAGGAGAGCGGTGCAATTGTGAAACGATAACACGTTCAGCACCATTTATGATAAATGAGCTTTGTGGAGTCATATAAGGGATCATTCCCAAATAAACATCCTGAACGATGGTTTCAAAATCTTCATGTTCTTCGTCGGTACAGTATAG
>JAQUGA010000081.1:0-3737 GCA_028684405.1 Bacteroidales bacterium
AGAGCACATCCCTTTTAAGGATGGGGTCCTGGGTTCGAATCCCAGCTGGAACACATAGGTTTGAAAAGCCGTAATTGAGTAATCAGTTACGGCTTTTTTTCATTGTATTTATTGAATTCAATTCCTTCGAAGCTAAATTGCTCTCTACAAAAGCAGATGTTTTTTTAAATAAAAAAATCTGTTACAAAACACATAGGGCAAAGCCATGGGTTTATTTCAAGTTGTGCTTCACGTTTACCCACGTATTGTAAACTGTCTTTTTTTCATCAGGTTGGCTTTTAGCATTGGCAAAGACATGCTCTTTTGTAATTTTTGGATGCTGTGTTTGGCTCAAGTGTCTTGGTCCCGAAAGCTTTTGGGATGTGTGGCTTAGATGCAAGATGTTTATACGTTACCCCCCACACCCTTAAATTTTTCCACAAATGAAGCTATCTTTTGAAAAACACTCTGTTTTTTTGTCAAATACTGAGGGTTTAAAGGACTCATTCTTGGCAAAACCTCATTGAGCTCTGTGCCGGTTTCGCTAGCATATTCGCGCTTTAAAGATGCAAGGATATAGCGTTTTGCTGCTTCCTCATTTAGATTTTCATCTGCAATTAATTCTGTAGCCTCTGCCTTCTGTTTTTCTTGTGCATAGATAAAGAACGCATCTATAAGGTTGGCTTTATCTTGAATGCTGTCAAGGTCGGTTTCATTAATGAAATCAACTACTAAACTTTCTTTTGCTCTGTTGCCTATACTTGCACGAATAACTCTACGAACCTCTTCCGTTAAAGACGCTTTATCTTTGGTCTCTTGATTGTGCTCAAATATCAATTCAAGTATGTAATCGAGGTTTATTTCTTGCGATTTAAGCAAATCAATTTCAAAGATTACATCGTCCCAATCAATAGTTGATTCTTCTGGTTCTTTGCCTTCTTTCTCCCGTCTCAACCAATCGCGTATATCATTGTAAATAGACCTATAATCCTGCACCGTTCTTTCGGTTAGCATTTCAATCTTTTGCATGGCGGCAATATCCTCATCAGTTATAAAGTGTTTTTCTTTAAAGAAATCAATGGCCTCCTTATCGTTTACGTCTATTTCTTGAAGTGCTTTAAGATGGACAAATTCGTCGTAATTCTGTAGTATGTTTTCAACGCGCAGGTATTCTCCAAAGAGTTTTACAAATTCCTTTTTATTGGCCTCGGTAGTTATCTCATCAGGGTTTGGAAACCTTTCACTGAGTTCGTTAACCACCTCTGTATAGCCCCTTCGCGCTTCTCCGGTGACAATATCTGTAAAGCCTTCCAAATATTCTTTATAGCTTTTTTCTAGAACTACATTTTTTGTATTCTTATCTCCAAATAATGTAATGGCATCAATGGTCGCTTTTTCCAAATCACGGAAGGTAATAATATTACCAAAGGTTTTAGAGGCGTCAAAAATACGGTTGGTACGCGAAAAGGCTTGCATTAAACCATGATAGCGTAAGTTTTTATCAACAAAAAGTGTGTTGAGCGTAGGTGCATCAAACCCTGTTAAGAACATCCCTACTACAATAAGCAGATCGACTTCCTTGTTTTTTACGCGCTTTGCTAGATCACGATAATAGTTTTGAAATGCGTTACTTTCAACACCAAAACTGGTTTTAAATAGGTTGTTATAGTCTTCTATAGCTTTAGATAAAAACTCTTTTGCACTGCTGTTCATGGCCGAGGGTTCAAAGCTTTCATCCAATATTTCACCTATGGCACTCTGCTCTTCGTTGGCGGCAAAGGAGAAAATTGTGGCTATTTTTAATGGTTTATCGCTCTCCTTTTGTAAATTGTTTAACTCCCCATAATAATACTTTGCCGCATCCACGCTACTCACTGCAAACATGGCATTAAAGCCACTGCTTCCACCTTTGGTTCTATGTGTTTTGTGTCTGTAATTCTGTAAAATGTATTGAGAAACCTCTTTGATACGTGCAGGATGAAGCAAAGCTGTTTTGTTTTCGGCAGCACTTAGCTTTTGTTCATCAATTTCGGTTTCTATGCCTTTAAACTGAGGACGTACATCGTTGTAATCTACTTTAAACTTAAGCACTTTTTCATCTCTAATGGCATCCGTAATAACGTACGAATGTAATTCCCTACCAAATACACTTGCAGTGGTTTCGGAGCCTAAAGCATTTTGAGCGAAAATGGGCGTTCCTGTAAAGCCAAATTGATAATACTTTTTAAATTTCTTTTTAAGATTCCTTTGAGCTTCCCCAAATTGAGAACGATGGGCTTCATCGAAAATGAAAACCACCTGCTTTTGATAAATAGCTAAATCATTTTCGCTTTTCATCAGATTATTCAATTTCTGAATGGTAGTGACGATAATCTTATTGTCATCTTTTTCAATATTTCTCTTTAAGCCTGCTGTACTGTCCGAGCCGTTCACACTATCAGGAGAGAAACGTTGATACTCTTTCATGGTTTGATAATCAAGATCCTTCCGGTCTACCACAAAGAATACTTTATCAATAAAATCCAATTGTGTGGCGAGTCTTGCCGCTTTAAAACTGGTGAGCGTTTTACCCGAACCAGTGGTATGCCAAATATAACCACCACTTTCAGGTTTAGACCAGATTTTTGCTTGGTAGGAACTTTCTATTTTCCATAAAATTCTTTCTGTAGCTGCAATTTGATAAGGCCTCATCACCAGAAGTACATCACTTGTATCGAATACCGAATAATTGAGCAGCAAATTTAAAAGGGTGTGTTTCTGAAAAAATGTGGCCGTAAAATCTTTCAGGTCTTTAATGAGCGTATTATCTGCTCTTGCCCAGTTCATGGTAAAATCAAAGCTGTTTTTATTCCGTTCTACTGTGTTGGCAAAATAACGGCTGTCTGTACCGTTGGAGATAACAAAAATCTGTAAAAACTTAAACAGGGAAGTATTGCTATTAAAACTCTCCTTGGTGTAACGGTGCACTTGATTAAAGGCTTCGCGAATAGCCACACCACGCTTTTTTAGTTCTACCTGCACCAAAGGCAAGCCGTTGACCAAAATAGTGACATCATATCGATTGGCATTAGTTCCCGTTTGTTCAAACTGCGAAATTACTTGCACTTTATTCCGAGCAACATGTTGTTTGTCTACCAAGTAAATGTTTTGAATATGCCCATCATCAAAAACAAAATCGTAAATATAATCGTCGTGCAATTTCCTTGTTTTATCCACAAGATTATCGCTTGGCTTATCCAAATATTCCTCTACAAAACGAGCCCATTCGCCATCTGTAAACACCATATTGTTAAGTGTTTGCAATTGTACCCTTACATTGACAAGCATGGCTGCAATAGATGTTAGGTGGGTTGGGTTTTCGTATCCCAGATTGATTAAATCTTGAATAAACTCTTGCTCCAGTGCTGCTTCTGTTTGATAGACAGCTGCTGCCTCTTGCACCTCTGAATATTTGGTGTATTTATCAAGAACGATGAAGTTGTTGGATTCTGCTATGGTTTTGTAGGTATTCATATTCATATTGTTTTTTGTTTCACGTCATTGTGTTGTTTTCCTGGATTGCTTCGCTTGTGATTCGCAATGACGGGAGGGTTTCTACTTGTTTTTGTTTCACGTCATTGCGAGGGCTTTGCCCGAAGCAATCTATCTGTTCTAATGTTTTGTTATATCTTCCATAAGTCTTTCCATTCCGGGTTCATTGTTTCTATTAATTTCAATTTGTTTTTTTGGATTGTTTTTTTTTCTGGATTGCTTCGCCT
>JAQUGA010000081.1:3837-10287 GCA_028684405.1 Bacteroidales bacterium
TCCATAAGTCTTTCCATTCCGGGTTCATTGTTTCTATTAATTTCAATTTGTTTTTTTGGATTGTTTTTTTTTCTGGATTGCTTCGCCTTCGGCTCGCAATGACGGAGAAGAATCGGCTCGCAATGACATAGAAGAATCGGCTCGCATTGACGGGAAGGTCAACAACATATCCCGATAATACTCATACTGCTTCTGTCTCAATTCTATCTCTTTTGGCAAGCCTTCACTAATGGAATTGGTGAGGGTGTCAAATTTGTCGAGAATGGAGACGATGCGCTCTTGTTCTTTGAGGGGTGGGATGGGGATGGGATATTCCATTATTTTATCTTTGTTTCCACGAGGCATTTTAGCGCCTCTTGCATGTTGCATGTTGTATTCAAAGAACTTATCATCTGCTAATACTTGATATAAAAACTTCTGACTTAATTTAATGTCAGTGACGCAAATAACTAATACATCCCCGTTTGTACCACCAACTCGATCAGAATACCATATTTTCTTTAAGTAAGGTCTAATATTTCCTATTAATATGTTATTAATCTCATACTTAGTCGAATTCCCATTGGCAGGAACTCTCGTGGATATTGTTTTTCCTTTTTTATTTTGCAACAAATTATCAACACCAACATAATTTGTTTCATCAAGGTGTTCAAAGCTGATACGTGTTTTTGAATATTCAGCTACCTCCCCCAAAGTCTTCCACTCCACTTCTCCCTCCTCAAAACTCAACAACTCCTCTCTATAAAAACTATACTGTTGTTTACGCGCTGTAAGTTCCGCTGTAAGCTCCTCTGTAAGCTCCGTAAAGGTATCGAGAATACGAACAATTTCTTTTTGAACGGAAAGGGGTGGGATGGGGATTAAAAACTTTTCTAACATTGGCTTTCTAATTGAAATAGAAGTAGCACCAACACTTTTTGTTATAATGTAATGTTTAAAACTATTATGCATTAAATAGTATAGAAATTTTTCAATTAAACCATTAGAGCAAACATTAATTCTATAAGCGCGTTGATGTAAAGCGTATTTTCCTTCTACATAATGGAAAATATCTCCAACACCACCTTCGCCAGGTACTATAATAGCAGTTTCATCAAACTGAAAAGTGTCTGATTTTAATATATTCTTAGATCGAACATAAAAAGGATATATCCCATTTTCGGATTCATCTTGGCGATTAGAATTTCCTGTTCCTATATTTGCTACCTCCCCCAGCGGTTTCCACTCCACCTCCACACCCTCCAATAATTTCTCTAAATAACTCATTTTTTTCTACTCTGTTTTTTTGCTGTTTTCTCTATTGCAGCAATACTTTTTAAATAATCTTTCTCTACAGCGCTAAGTGTTTTGTTTTTATAATCTCTGTATGCTGAAATTGCCTTGGTTTTTGCATCGGTGGCCGAAATGGATCCCGCATTGCTCAATATCTTTCTTTTGGCAGATTTTAGAATGGTGTCTAACTCTCTAATATAATCGGCCATCCGCATTTCTCGCTCTTCTATGGCATTTAGCTCCGCCAAATCAAAATATGCAGCTACTAAATTGTTTAGCACTTTTAGCTCTTTTTCTTCCAGGTAATTCTTAGCTATCATTGCTTCGGCTTGGGTGGGCTCGCTTCCTTTAAAGTTTGTAAGGCCTGCAAAGGGTTTGTCGCTATCCACCCGCATATAAATGACCTCGCTAGCAGTGTGTCCGTGAGCAGCGTAATGCAGTTTGTTTTGCACGATTTTAAAGAAGGTGATACTTTCATCACTTTTAGAATCGTAGTCTGTAGCCGTGGCATATAAATCTAACACCTGCCGATACATCACTTTTTCACTAGAACGTATATCTCTAATACGGTCCAGCAGTTCTTTCCAATAATTTCCGCCACCCAAGTTTTTCAGACGGTTATCATCTATTGTAAATCCCTTTACAATATACTCTCTTAACCGTGCTGTTGCCCACTGGCGAAAGCGTGTGGCAATTTTAGAATTTATGCGGTATCCCAAAGCAATAATCATGTCCAGATTATAATAATCTAGCTCGCGAGTTACTTCTCTTTTTCCTTCTGTTTGAACTGTTCGGATTTTCCGAACAGTTGCTTCTGGGGTTAACTCCTCATCACTGTAAATGTTTTTAATATGCTCACTAACAGTAGATTTTGCAGTTTGGTACAGTTCCACAAGTTGTTTTTGTGTGAGCCACACATCCTCATTCTCTAAATGTACAGAAAGGTTTGACTGCCCGTCAGAACTTTTATAAATTATTATTTCACTCATCTTTTCACTCTTTAATTTGAAATATGTTCTAACAACTAACTATTTATCTCCTTTACAATTTCATCAACATCCGCACGTAGCCTATCAATTTTCTTCACTGTTTTGGAAATCTCCGCATTTAACTCCTCAATATCAATTACCTCACGCGTATCCTCCGCTTCCACATAAGAAGTAACAGATAGGTTATAATCGTTTTCCGCAATTTTGTCATTGTCCACCGATATTGCTATGTGATCTACATCTTCTTTTTTGTCAAATAGCTTCATGATTTTATTAATGTGTTTATCGGTCAACACATTGGTATTGGTTGCTTTTTTGAAAAACCCTGCGCCACTTGCATCTATAAATTGTGTGGTGTTGTGGGTCTTACTTTTAGAGAGCACAAGAATATTTACTGCTATACTCGTTCCAAAAAACAGATTGGGCGCAACAGAGATTACAGTTTCTACAAAGTTGTTATCTACTAAGTACTTTCTTATTTTTTGTTCGGCACCACCACGGTAAAAGATACCCGGGAAACAAACAATGGCCGCTCTTCCTTTGCTTGAGAGATAGCTTAAGGCGTGCAAGACAAAGGCAAAATCGGCTTTTGATTTAGGAGCTAGCACACCAGCAGGTGCAAATCGGTCGTCGTTAATTAAAGTAGGGTCGTCGCTTCCTATCCATTTAATGGAGTAGGGCGGGTTAGACACAATAGCATCAAAGGGTTTGGCATCGCCCAGTTGCGGATTCATAAGTGTGTCGCCTAGCACTATGTTAAACTTGTCATAGTTTACGTTGTGTAAAAACATGTTCATGCGCGCCAAGTTATAGGTGGTGTGATTTATTTCCTGCCCAAAAAAACCTTCTTCAATAATATGATTGTCGAAATGTTTTTTTGCCTGCAACAACAACGAGCCTGAGCCTGCTGCAGGATCATATATCTTATTCACCGAAGTCTGTCCATGCATTGCCAATTGCGCAATGAGCTTTGAAATGGTTTGTGGTGTAAAAAACTCACCTCCCGATTTTCCGGCATTGGCGGCATAGTTTGAAATCAGAAATTCATAAGCATCACCAAAAAGGTCGATTTGGTTGTCTTCAAAATTTCCAAAAGTCAATTCTGCTATACCTTTCAAAACTTTGGCTAAGCGGTCGTTTTTACCTTCAACCGTATTTCCCAATCGCGAACTGGTTGTATCAAAATCGGCAAACAATCCTTTTATATCAGATTCGGACGGATAGCCATTTGCAGATCCTTCAATTGCGTCAAAAATGGATTTTAAGTCGGTGTTCAGATCTGTATTGGTATTGGCTGTTTTGGCAACATTCACAAAAAGCTGACTAGGATAGATAAAATATCCTTTTGTTTTAATTGCATCCTCTTTTATTTCAGGGGTTATAACATCATCAGATAATTTTGAATAGTCAATACTCTCATCGCCCCCTTCAATATATGTCGAAAAGTTTTCACTTATAAAACGATAAAAAAGTGTTCCTAAAACAAAGTGTTTAAAATCCCATCCATCTACAGAGCCACGCACATCGTTGGCTATTCTCCATATTTTAGCTTGTAATTCGGCTCTTTGGTTTGTGCTTGTCATTATTTATATTTTAATATTCTTTTGGATTAATTTCTACTATTTCGGAAATTTCAAAAAAAGCCCTTCAATTCTCGGTTGCTGTCTGATCTGCCCATAGGAGTTCAGCATGTTGTAACTCTTTCTTGGTTTTTCAGACAGCCAAGTTTGTTTTATTCCTTTCTCTTCGAGTACTTCCTTTATTCGGTTCATGTCCGCATAAAATTAAGTTGCTAAAGTAATTCAAAAAATCCCGTTTATCTCTTTTTTCAATATAAATTTCGTTCGTTTCATGGTTGGTCTGTTCGAGCGTTGACAAAAACCAAATGTGCCTATTTGCACGTTGGTTTTTTTAGCATGTTGCCTTCAACATATTCCAATTTCATGAAGCGTTCTTTAGCAAATATACAAAAAAGCTGTATGGATTCACTTTCGCGGATAATTTATCACTATTGTCTGGTAAGTTTTCATTTTTTTTTGCCTTCTACCCCTTTAATACCATTACTTATTTCAAATTAGTACAACGGATAATTTGAAATTTAGTATGATTTATGCCGATAGAGTTTCTGTTAGAGTACAAAAAATATTTATTGAATTGGACTATTATAGAAACCGTAACGGTATAAATCATTAATCAACAATAAAAAAAAGCCTGAATGATAAATTGATTTATCATTCAGGCTTTTTTATGACTTTATTTCTCTAAATTAATTCGATTCTAAAATTTTGAATAGTTCGTCCATTTTTGGAGTCAAAATAATATCTGTACGTCTGTTTTTTGCTCTGGCTTCTGCTGTTTTTCCAGTGTCGATGGGGTTGTGTTCGCCACGGCCAGCTGCTGTGAGTCGTTTTGGGCTGATTTTTCCATGTTTAAGCAATATTTTAACAACGGAAGTCGCTCTTAATACACTCAAGTCCCAATTGTCGTTGATTTGACCTTGAGCGGCTCTGTATGGAACATCATCTGTATGTCCTTCAATCATAATGGAAATATCGGCATCGTTTTCTAAAATAAAAGCAAGTTCTTTAAGGGCGGCTTCACCTCTGGGGTCAACCTGGTAGCTTCCTGTTTTGAACAGCAGTTTTTCGTCCATAGAGACGTAAACTTTTCCGTTTTTTTGGTACACATTAAGTCCATTATTTTGGTATCCAGTGAGGGCTGCCAAAACTTTTTCTCGCAAAGCGTTTACAGCAAAATCTTTATTGTCTAGGATGGATTGCAATTCGTTGATTTTATCTTCTTTCAATTTTATCAAACGTTCTTTTTCTTCCAAATCGATCAATCGGTTATTCATTTCGGTTTCCATCATTTTCAAATCGTCTTCTCGTTTTAATAAATCCAAACGAAGTTTGTTGAGACTTTCCAGAATTTTGGCCACTTCATCTTTGTTGCCAGAGGTCAGAGATTGAGTTGATTTTAGCAAATCATCATATGCCTCTTGAAGTTTTTGATAATTGGTGTGTTGTGCACGATAATTCCGACCCAACAATAGAGTGTCTCTTTTTAGTTGTTCATGTTGCACGCTCAGCCTGTCTAAGTTTGCTTTGGCTTCGGTGTAAACATTGTTTAAGTCTACATTCTCGCCTTTGATGGCACTGAGTTCGCTTTCGCATGTTTGGCGACGATTTTCAGCTTCGGAATATTTTTGTTGCGACACACATGAAGTCAATATGGATATTGAAATGAGGAGTCCAGCGGTTATAAAAAAACGTTTCATAGCGGTATTCTTTTTATTTATTATTAAATATTATAATCACAAATTACGGGGCAATGGTCGGAGTGAACGGCATCTGATGCAATGACAGAATGAATAAGTTTGCTGTCGAGATGATTTGCATGCATAATATAATCAATTCTCCAACCTAGGTTTTTAGGGCGGGCATTGGCACGGTAACTCCACCAAGTATACTGATGGGGTTCCGGATGAAGCATTCGAAATGAATCACTAAATCCTGAGTTTATAAAATCAGTCAGCCATTGTCGTTCTTCGGGAAGAAAACCAGAAACATTGGCGTTTCGTATAGGGTCGTGAATATCAATAGCTTGGTGGCAAATGTTGAAGTCGCCGCAGATAATAAGATTTGGACGCTCTTTTTTTAATTCATTGATATGGCTCATAAAATCATCCAGCCATTCCATTTTAAAAGCGAGTCTTTCGTCGCCACTACTGCCCGAAGGATGGTAAACAGAAATGATGGATAAATCTCCAAAATCGGCACGGATGACGCGTCCTTCTCTGTCGTATATCTCCATTCCCATTCCGTATTCTACATGGTCGGGCTCTTGTTTTGAAATTATTGCAACGCCACTGTATCCTTTCCTTTCTGCGGAATGCCAATATGTTTTATATCCAGCTTCTTCAAAGAAAAAGTGAGGAATTTGTTCAATATTGGCTTTTATTTCCTGAACACAAAGAATGTCAATATCTTCTTCCAACATCCAGTCAGCCAGTCCTTTATTCAGCGAGGAGCGGATTCCGTTTACATTGTAAGTAGCTATTCGGAGTTTCGATTTCATGATTAGATCACGGTTTTAAGGTATTCTAATACAAAAGTAACAAGACCCCAAAACATAACATCTGCTTTTTGATTATTTTAGTAACATAAACTTGTTGAAAACTAGGGGATGA
>JAQUGA010000082.1 GCA_028684405.1 Bacteroidales bacterium
TATAATTGATAATCCCAAAAATTGGGCAAGGGCTTATGGATTTTTCGATAAACATCTACAACATATGTAATGGTTTCGAAGGTATAAAAAGAAATTCCAATGGGCATCACTAAATTTAAAAGAGGAATCTCTCCAAATCCAAAATAGGAAAAGAGAGAGTTGAAATTATCAATAAAAAAGTTCATGTATTTAAAATACCCTAGCAAACCTAAGTTTATGCATACAGAAATGGATAGAAGTAGCTTCCTTTTAGATTCACTTTTTGCTCTCTCCATCCAGTTTACCAAATGGAAATCGAGGAAAGTAGTGGATAAAATGACAAAAATAAATTTTGGGGCTCCCCAAGCATAAAACACAATACTAAAAACCAATAATACTATATTTTTATACTTTTTGGGACTTAAGTAGTAGAATGCCAGCAAGATTGGCAAGAAAAATACAAGAAATACTGCACTGCTAAAAACCAAATTTCAATCAATTAGAGAATATGATAAAGCCTTTTCTGGGGTAAATATACAATGCTTCTTTGAAAAAACAATACTTAATTTAAACTTATTGAGCGTTGACTTCCTTTTCTGTAATTTGAAAAAAAGCTCCATCAAATTTCCATTTTTGGTTTAAGGTATCGAAAGGAATGATGCTGTTATCAACGATGGTATCCCTGACCAAGCGAAGCACTATTTCTTTGGAAGATGGCTTGTATTCAAATTGCAGTAAATTGTCATTTTTGGTATCCACCAACAAATCATTTTCGTCGACAAAAAGCGGATAATCCATGTCTATGGTGTCGTTTTGTAAAGAGAGACTAATAAAAGCCTTATTCAAACAATCGCTACAGCCACTTCCTGTGGAAAATAACATATAAATATTATTTTTCTCTGATTTCCCAAGCCATCTAATCTGTTTTATCTCTCCTGCATAGGGTGCATATTCAAAATCTTGATTAATCCACTCTAAATGAAGCGTTTTGAATTTATTATTTTTGGTTCGATAGGTCAAAATATTGATAAAAGATTGAAAAGCCGAACCTGTATTTTCATCCCAAGATAGAACTCCAATTTTTCCATCTGAGGATTGAATATATTTAATATTTTTTCGGGCTAAACGTCTTGGTGAAATATTATGATTTTCGATTAAATCTGTCAAATATTTAATAATTAAGTAGTTATACTTTTCAATCTCTACATATTTCTGTTTATTTTCTCTATTGATTTCTTTTTTGAGAGAATCTTGAAGGCTATTAAATATCTTCAATTTACCCTGAAGAGAGATGTTTGGAATAATTGCATAATGCTTAATGCTATCTCTCATTCTAAACGGATTGTTTTGATTGAGAAATTCATTATTTCCCAAATTAGTATCTGCCTCATTAACAGCAATATACTCCTGGCGTTCAGGACCTCGACAGGAAAACATTCCGATTGCAAAAACAGACAACAACAGATATCGAATCATTGCATTTTATTAATTTCAACAAACATACAAAAAAAGGAAGCAAGTGTAATTAAAATTGGATGGAAAAAAACAAAAGTACCGCAATCAATTTTTGAGTGCAGTACTTTTATGATAACTATTTCTTACTTCTTAAGCAGGATTTTTTGTGTCATTTTTTGTCCTTGTACATTTGTTGAAACAAAATAAATTCCATTTGACAAATGAGAGGCAGATAGGTTGATGACATTTATTCCTTCCTGAAGGATGGTAGCTTGTTTGTATATTATTCTGCCAGTCATATCAAATATTTCGATGCTTGTGGATTCATATTTATCATTTGAAATGAGCATAGTGAAGTCGCCATTTGAAGGATTTGGGAATATTTCAATGGATTTTGGTGTATCATTTTCAATGATGTTATCTGCTGAATTTGGTGTGAAATAAAGATTATCAATATAAGCGTTATCAAGTTTGAAAATTAAAGTATCTCCAGAAATATTTCGTGTTTCAAAAGTAACTTCAATAATGTCGCCTATATATTGAGAAATATTCAGTATTTTAGTTTCAAAAGGATCGTTGCCAGGAGTAGCAGGATTAAAAGTGTAATTGTTCCAATGTTGACCATTTACCAGAATTCTCATTGAACTAGCCATGGTGTAGTCGCCAGGCCCTAAAAATTGGGCATACAAAATATCGCCACTCGTTTGTTTTAAATCAAAAAGCAAGTGTAAGCTCTCCACATCGGTAGCGTCGTAACAAAAGGAAGCTCTGGCTGAGAGCATTTCATTGGTATTCCATTCGTTTCCTGGAAAAGGCAAATCGAGTTCTTCAAAATAATCAAAAACATTACCCGAAGTGAAATTTATTATTCTTCCATCTGTATATCCGGCTAGATTTTTTATTCGTACTTTTCCCCACTTTCCAGTTGCTTTATAGTAATAATCTTCAATGTTTGTTTCGCTAAAAGTCAATGGATCGACTTGATTTAAAAACATTGGTTTTTTCACAACAACAGAAGCTGTGTTATTATTGACAACAATATCATCCGTGTTTGCAGTAAAAGCTTTTAAATTATTCAGAGAAGCTTGAGTAAAGTCGGCACTTGTGCTAAACGTATGAGTGATAATATCACCCGGAAAAATAGTTGTTTGCAATAGATGATTTTCAAAAATCGTATCGCCTTGATTTAACAAATAACCCAAGCGAACTACTTCGCCTGCAGCAAGCGAATCGCATCCATGAAATGAAAACTCCATCGTGATTAATTCTGCATTCCCAAGATGACAAGAGGAAGTTGGACTTAGTATTGATTTTGCTCCCAAATCAAAATTTTGTTGCAAGCTGTTATGAACAATATATCCTTTTATACTATCGGTATAATGTTCGATATTCGAGGGTTTTAACCAAACGTCAATTCGGTGATTTCCCAATGTAGAGAGATCAACCAATTCGTTTAGCACGATATTCATTGTTTCTCCACCATTTATGGGGTTGTTTAAAATTAGCGTATCGTAATAAAATGTATTGATATCGACTCCCACTTTTACATGAAGCTCTGTTCCAGAGGCTAAACTTCGGTTGCATCCGTTGTATAAAATATCCAAAGAGACAGCTTCCATTGTCAAACCACAAGCACTTGTTGGTCTGGTAATTTGAGGAAGGAAAATAGCTGCAGAATCGAATGGGTAACCCACGCCAACAGCAGCCCAGGCTTCGGCAACAACCATGGATTCTTCTGAACATTCACCATGAATATCATCTGAAGACTGTAACATTGCTGCATAAGCATCAATGTATTGAGAACCCGGAAACAAATAACTGGATAAGGCACGATATGCAATATGTTGTGATTTTTCGGGTCCCATTCCAATGATTTCATAAGGATAACCAAAATCATTCGTTCCCGTTCCTCCATCCGTAATTAGATAGAAGAAATAGTTTCCCACACCATTGTTGATATGAACACCTCCGTTGTCGGATGCTGCATTGTGCCAATATTGTCCTTTGTATGTGTTTGGATTTTGGTTGGCTTTGGGATTTGACATATTGCGAAAAGCTTGTCCTACATCCTTTCCGATAAGCCAACTAATCGTATCGGTAGCATAATACCGAACCATGGATCCAAAAATGTCACTAAAAGCTTCATTAAGAGCCCCAGATTCGTATTCATAAATCAAATCGGCAGTATATTGCGTAACAGCATGTGTAATTTCGTGACCGCAAATCTCAACGGTCGCAAAGGGAGAATAAGTATTGTCGCCGTCACCGTAAACCATTGCCGAACCAGTCCACATGGCATTGGCAATATTATTACCCCAATGAACATAACTCATCATGGCGGCTCCATTATTGTCATAACTGTTTCTACCATGCACCTCCGAATAATAGTCATAAGTCATTTCCGAAGCCCAATGAGCACTGGCAGCAGTGGGATCGGAGACAAAAAAACTTTGATTGCTTACAACATTAATCGCCGAACCTAAAGCTGGATTCATCATATCTCCATTGTTTTGCAAGCTTTTCGTCGTAATGCCATTTCCTCTTCCGGTTTCTCTTAAAATATATTGAGTAGAACTAATGGAATCCATTGTAATTTCACGAATTCCATTGTATAATGTTTGAGCATTTACCTTTTTATCAAAATGCATCATCATATCTGTTTTATGATAAACACGTCCAGTTTGTGCATCAATATAAACATAATGTCGACTAAACGGATTGATTGCCAAGATCTCTGTACGATACACCAAGCGATATTCTTTGTTACTACCATTTTGGTTTTTCTTGAAAAACATCAATTCGGCAGTTGGATAATAAGTAGCTTTTTCATCTTTTTTTATCATTTTCAAATCATGCTCCATCTCTTTCAAATCCCATGCATAAACGGAAGCTCCGATTGCACCAATAGCAAGGCCTACAGCTTCGGATGCACTCACTTGAGCCAACGCATTTCCATTAAAGGCATCCACTATTTTTCCACTTCCCGTCCGTAATACTCCATCTTTGCTATGCAAAACAAATACAGCATCCATAATGGGAACATTATTATGATACTGCTGATAACGATGTTGAACAAAACCAAATTTATCGGTTTCTGTTCTGATTAATCGCATATCATCCTGACTTCCAAGTCCAAAATTTGATTTATAGCGAACAAAAACATCTTGAACAGAAATTTTCAGTTCTGGTTTAAAAACAATAATACTTCCACCATATTTTGCAGTGGCAATTTCGGAAAGTTTGTGTTTTTCAAATAATCCATTGTTAAGAGGTTGTGCAAATACAGAACCACTTATAAACAATATTATAAAACAAAAATAAAGTGCTCTTTTCATGTGTGTGTTTTTTATAATTTTGAGGTAAATATATAAATATTTTTGACTGTGAAAACCATTAGATAAAAGAATTGTGTATTTATTTTTAATACCGAAGACAAACAAAGAATCTTTTACTATTTTTTTATTTTAAAAAACAGCACAAACAGAGCATTCTGAGGTCATTAGTCGGAATCAGGATATAAAAAAAGAGACTCTCTTCCTAAAAGCAGAAAAGAATCTCTTTTACATATAAACTCCATTTACGAAACTACACCCATTGTTAAAACACTTGATGTTTAAAACAAAATTGAATTTAAAGAGGCTATTGAATAGTGCTAAATTGAAAGTGACTGCTAATGGATTCTCCGGTAATAACACTTGAAATAACATCGGCAAAAACACCAGAAACGCTAACTTGTGTGATTTTATCTGAATGTTCTCTCAATGGAAGCGTATCGGTCACAATAACTTCGCAAAGAGCAGAATCATTGATAAGTTGAACGGCATTTCCAGAAAAAATAGGATGTGTACAAAGTGCTCTTACACTGGCTGCCCCGGATTCTTTCATCAAATTTGCCGCTTTGCAAATCGTTCCAGCGGTATCGATAATGTCGTCCACAATAACTACGTTTTTGTCTTTAACATCTCCAATTATTTGCAAACGATCAATAACATTCGCTTTTGCTCTTTGTTTATATCCAATAACAAGGTCGGCGTTTAAAAATTTAGCATATGCAGCCGCACGACGGGTTCCGCCTGTATCTGGCGACGCCATACATAAATTCTCTAAATTTAGTTTTTGCAAATAAGGAACAAAAACGGTGGAAGCATACAAGTGATCAACAGGAACATCGAAAAAACCTTGAATTTGATCTGCGTGTAAGTCCATGGTGATAATTCGGTTAACACCAGCCGCCGTGAGTAAATTTGCAATTAACTTGGCTCCAATAGAAACTCTGGGTTTGTCTTTTCTATCTTGGCGTGCAAAACCGAAATAGGGGATAATGGCAATAATTTTGCTTGCCGATGCACGTTTAGCAGCATCAATAAGCATTAATAATTCCATTAAATTATCGGAAGGTGCAAATGTTGACTGCACAATAAATACGTCATTACCACGAATTGTCTCTTCATAGGATGGCTGAAATTCTCCATCGCTAAAATTATAAATCGATACTTCTCCTAGCTTTGTACCATAAGATTGTGCTATTTTTTCTGCTAAATAACGTGTTGCTCTGCCGGACACTAATGTAACTAATGACATAATAGATTGATTTTAAAAAGTTTAAAGCCGTGTTTTTAGCAAAAGTACAAAAAAAATTAAACCTGACGCAAAGAGAAAAAAATATTTTTTTTTCTCTTTGATATTAAATAAAAAAGCTTAATTTTGCAGTTCGTTCTAATGAGGAAATGCCCGAGTGGCGGAATTGGTAGACGCGTTGGTCTCAAACACCAATGAGGTTACACTCGTGCCGGTTCGATTCCGGCCTCGGGTACGAAAAAAAGGAGCTTTCAGTGATGAAAGCTCCTTTTTATTTTATCTTTTTCTACAACAGTAGAAAAATAAAAATTACTTTTTCACTATTTTCTCAACAAATCTTTCCTTTGATTTGCTCAAAGAAATAAAATAAACTCCAGATGGTATAGCACTTAAGTCTATTTTAGAAAATTCGTTTAACGAACCACTTAATACTTTTTTGCCTTGCAAATCAAAAATATCATACTTTGAATTTTGAGTTAACCCCTCAATATAAATATAAGTATCCGTTGGATTCGGATACCATTTTACTTTGTTTTCATCAATAGAACCAATGGAATTATACAAGTTTGAATACCACAAATATTCGGCACCAATAACAGTTTCATTTGGGCGACAAAATACAGATACTATTGGATGTCTTTTTGAAGGAGTATAAAACAGATAATTTAAAACGGTATCTCTTCTAAATTCGGTTTTCCAAATAATCACATTTCCCATTTTACCATAAATTGAATCAACCGACACGGTAAACTCACGAACACGAATTGCATCAAGATTTTGATCTATAGGTGTACTCAATGTTCCCCATGCATCACACAAGAGTTCTGTGCTAGAAAAACTTGTATAAACAGTATCCACATCGGCAGGATTAGCATCCATCAAAACAGACCATTGAGAATTTTGCGAATATGTATTATCATATGTGCAAGGTGTTTTTACTATAAATAGAGCAGGAGTTTGCCAAGCTACCAATACATTTGGAACATCTCCCGAACGATATCCCACAACCGACATACCCTCTTCATCTGTTCTGAAAAACATCCATCCCCAACCTACTCCCGGAATTGATGTTCCTGGTCCACCATACAAAATAGAAGGTCCCCATGTATACAAATTAGACTCTGGATACTCTGCAGCAAAAGGCAGATTGGCAGTTATTCCATAACTTGCAAATTTCAACGAATCATTACTAAGATTGGTAAAATCAAAATGCTGTGATGTGGCCTGTGCAGTCCCGAAATTCAAATCGGGATGATGGCTATAGCGCAAAGCAAAGGTATCTCCAGGCTGAGGAAGAGAAACTTGTGTAATGGTTATTTGTGCATTTGTCAAAGCAAAAAAGCACAAGAAAATTATTGGCAAATATATTTTTTTCATAATTTTTTATTTTTTTACACTGTAAATGTATAAAAAAAAGGAATTCAACAATCACAAACAAAAAAAAGTTGCCTTTCGACAACTTTTTTACAAATATTTATGCTCATTTATTAGCCACATTTCGAATATCCGCAGTCGGTACATGTTAAGCAACCTTCTTTGAAGATGAGTCCGGTTTCGGATTTACATTCGGGACAAAGCTCTCCTTTTGCTTTGGTTCCATCGGGGATATATTTTTTTAAAGCTCTTACTACACCATTTTTCCATGTGTTGATGGTTTCATCATCCAGATTCAAATCCTGTATCAAGTTAACGGCATGCTGAATGGGCATTCCATGACGGAGAATTCCGGAAATTAATTTAGCATAATTCCAATAAATAGGATTAAAAGTACGAGAGAGTGCTTGAAAATATCCTTCATAGCCGTCTTTATCAACATAATAGAAATCATATCGAGAACGATTATTTTCATCTTTTATTTTTTCGATCCAACCTTTTACAATATTTGTTGGAATTGGCAAACTATCAGCTTTACCAGTAAAAATTTCATAAGGACGTTTTTCGAGCAATCCAATAAATGCTACCCATTTTTCTTTATCATTTTGAAAACGAACGATATCAGCTTCCAAACGTTTAGGGCGAGTAGGTGCATTATTTTCGTTAATCACTGCTTTTTTCTTTTCTTCATTCGAAATAAGGACACCCGAACGCGAGCCATCCCTATAAATTGTCATTCCCTTGCATCCGCTTTCCCAGGCCGTTTTATAAATTTCGCTAACCAATTCTTCGGTGGCATTGGATGGCAAATTAACGGTTACGCTGATTGAGTGATCGACCCATTTTTGAACAAGTCCTTGCATCTTTACTTTGCTTACCCAATTAATATCATTTGAAGTGGCTTTGTAGTATGGGGATTTTTCGATAATGGCATTTAGTTCATCTTCAGGGTACGCCTTTACTTTTTCTACATCATATCCGTTGACTTTTAGCCACTTAAGGAACTTAGGATGAAATACATTATACTCTTCCCAAGCATCGCCAGTATCATCAACAAAAGCCACTGTAACGTCTTTATCGTTGGGATTTACTTTGCGTCTGCGGCGATATGAAACCATAAATACGGGTTCTATTCCCGAAGATGTTTGTGTACAAATGCTCACACTTCCAGTGGGTGCAATGGTTAACAAAGCAATATTTCGACGTCCGTGACGAATCATATCGCGATACAATTCAGGATCGGCATCTTTGATGCGATTTATCAAAGGATTATTTTTCTCTTTTTCGGCACTATAAACTTCAAATGCACCGCGTTCTTTAGCCATTTTAACAGAAGATCGATAGGCTGCCAAAGCCAATTCTTTTTGAACCTCAACAGCAAAATCAATGGCTTCGTCGGAACCATAGCGCATGTTCAAAGCGGCTATCATGTCGCCTTCGGCAGTAATTCCCAAACCGGTTCTTCTGCCTTGGAGAGTTTTTCTACGGATTTTTTTCCACAATTCAAGTTCTACTCTTTTCACGGCGTCTCCTTCTGGATCGGCTGCTATTTTTTCTATAATTTTTTCAATTTTCTCCATTTCCAAATCAATCAGGTCATCCATGAGGCGCTGTGCATTTCCAACATGTTCTCTGAAAAGATGGGTATTGAATTTTGCTTGTGGTGTAAAAGGGTTTTCCACATAGCTATATAAATTGATTGCCAGCAAACGACAGCTGTCATATGGGCACAAAGGTATTTCGCCACAAGGATTGGTCGAAACGGTCTTAAAACCCTCGTCAGCATAACAGTCGGGGATGGATTCTCGCTCGATGGTGTCCCAAAAAAGGATTCCGGGTTCGGCAGAAGCCCATGCATTATAGATGATTTTATTCCAAATTTCACGAGCGTTCACCTCTTTGGTAAAAATTGGCGTTTCTGAATCGATGGGGTATTTCTGAACATAAGGCTTGTCATCGATTACACATTTCATAAATTCGTCATTGATACGAACCGAAACATTGGCACCAGTCACTTTGCCTTTGCTCATTTTGGCATCAATAAAATCGGATGAATCGGGATGTTGGATGGATATAGAAAGCATAAGAGCACCTCTTCTGCCATCTTGAGCAACTTCGCGGGTAGAATTTGAGTAACGTTCCATAAAAGGGACGATTCCGGTAGACGTAATCGCACTATTTTTGACGGGACTACCTTTGGGTCGAATATGAGACAAATCATGTCCAACGCCACCACGACGTTTCATCAATTGAACTTGTTCTTCGTCAATTTTCATAATTCCGCCATAGGAGTCAGAATTGCCATCATTTCCGATAACAAAACAGTTGGACAAGGAGGCAACTTGAAAATTGTTGCCAATTCCAGCCATGGGGCTGCCTTGTGGAATAATATATTTGAATTCTTTAATCAGTTCATAAATTTCAGTTTCGCTTAGTGGATTTGGATATCTTTTTTCAATACGAGCAAATTCACGAGCGATACGGCGATGCATTTCGTCGGGTGTTTTTTCGTATATTAAGCCATGACTATCCTTTAATGAATATTTATTCATCCACACATCGGCTGCCAAATCATCGCCTTTAAAATATTCGCTGGCAGCAGCCCTTACCTCATCTGTAGTGTAACTTTGGAGTTCCTCTCTTTCTGTCATATTTTCTTTTTTCTCAACGATGGCGTCAGTATTAGCGTTTGCATCTAACTTATTCCATCCTGCGGCATTGTCGCCGACAACGCTCAAAGGTGGTTCATTAAGTGAATTTAAGGCCTCGGTTGGACGAACTCGATTTTCAATTAAGTAATTATAGTTACCCGTTGATTTTTCAATCGGCTCAGTTTCTGCAAGGG
>JAQUGA010000083.1 GCA_028684405.1 Bacteroidales bacterium
TAATATTCGACACCTCGTCGCAATTTTTAACAAAATCGTGATTGTAATTAGCAAATTTAATTTCACCAGTTTTGCGCAATTGGATTTTCCCTTTTTCAATTAGGGTGAAGCGTTGTTGAAGTCAGGATTAACATTTTTGAAAAGATTACTTAAACATTTTGATTTTCATCGTAAAACAATGATTTTAAATTAAGAAAGTCCCGCAAATTAATTTTCTCGACAAATTTGATCAATCATTGGATTTGTTTTTTGTACTCCCAATTGCATGGCTTTTTGCACATCAGAACAACCCTTATTTTTATCGCCAAATTGCAAATAATACGCACCTCTGTTATAATAATATTTCCCTTCATTGGGAGCTAAAGAAACCGCTTTATTATGATCGTTAATAGCCGTTTTATCCATCATCATCCCTTTGGCAGCCCCACGATTCGAATACGCATCCGTATAATCAGGTCGCTGAATAATTGCAACATTTAAATCCTCCATCGCTTCAGCAATTTTGCCATTTGCCAAAAATAGTACAGCACGATTATTATACGCATATGGATTATAAGAATTTGCATGAACCGATTCTGTAAAATCATTAAATGCTTGCTGATGATTCCCTTGTTCATAATAAATAGTTCCACGATTGCTAAATGCGACATGCGAATCGGGATATGTTTTTAAAACATCCGTAAAAACAGAAATTCCATTTTGAAAAACTTCTACTCTTTGGCGTGTGACAAATATAAAAACGATAAGATACGTTGAGAAAACAAGTATCGGAATAGTTTTGTTTTTAACTTTATAAAACATAGAAACTATAAAAACAGCAAGGCCAATGAGCGGCACATACAAATAATGGTCGTTCATAACTCCATAAGAATTAGGAAAAAGCTGTAGCATTAAAGCAATCATCAGTATAAAAAACAGAATTCCAAACAGTGCCAAATTTGGTTTTTTCATAAATTTATATCCCATCCAGAAAATAAACAGTGTAACTGGAATGATGGAAAACCAAGCAATAAAAGGAACTCCATTGTTCGGATAGGGATGGATTAAAGATAAATTTACAGGAATAAAAACATTGATAACATATAGGATAAAACCATAAAAAGCATATGCAATTCGCTCATAAAATGGCACTTCTAAAACTTCTCTCGAAATAGCAAAACCTTCCGACTGCTGTTTCACAACAATGGATATTATACCAAATAAAACAGCGAGAAGTATAAAACCTATTTTCTCCTTTAAAACTTCTTTTGAAAATATTTTACGCTCATGTACTTGGTCAATGGCCAATAAAACAAAAGGCATTAAAAGAGCTTGCGATTTTGCCAACAGGGATAAAGTAAAAAAAAGAAGGCTGTAAATGAGCTGTTTTTTCGAGTAATTAGACTGCAAATATCTTAGATAAAAAACTAAACTCATCATAAAAAAAAGTGCATACAAAACATCTCTTCTTCCCGACACATACGCTACAACTTCGGCTTGTGCAGGATGAATTGCAAAAAGCAAAGTGGCAAAAAAAGCAAGCCAATCATCTTTAAAAAGCATTTTTAGAAAGATAAAACTTGCAATAACCATGAAGATATGCAATAGCAAATTGGTATACAAATAAGGAGCCGGATTAAAACCAGAAAAGAAATGATTAATGGACAAACTTAGAGCCGTTAATGGAACATACATTCCATGCGGTTCTCCTTTAAAGAATGAGTGAATGACATTATCGGAAGTAAGTTCAATAGATTTGTTTTGGGTTACATAAACAAGATCATCCCAACCAACAAATTGATTTTTACCTACATTTGAAAAAGTCATCCAAGTGATGGCAATTAGCGCTATTACAAAATAACGCATTCGCCCGTTCTTGGATGAACTCGTTGAACTTGCTTGACTTTTCTTCTTTGTTTTTGATTTTACCATTCAATTTAACTCTTAAAATTGTCAAGCATTTTTTAAAATTACTTATTCTCCGTAGTTTTCCAACAATTCTTTCAGACGTTTCAGAAAAAGACCGCCCATAGCACCATCCACCACACGGTGATCGTAGGTTAAACCCATCAACATAAAAGGAGCAATAGCAATACTATCGCCCATTTCGCTTTCCACAACCACAACTTGTTTTTTAATAGCTCCGACCGCCAATATGGCAACTTGCGGCTGATTAATAATAGGCGTTCCAATTATTGTATCGAAAGATCCTAAATTGGTAATGGTAAATGTACCTCCCTGAATTTCGTCGGGTAGAAGTTGTGATTGTCGAGCACGAGAAACCAATGAATTAACATCTTTAACAATGCCCAACAAGCTTTTCTGATCCACATTTTTAGCCACTGGAACAATTAAATTTCCATCTGGCAAAACGGTAGCAACACCAATATTTATATTTTTCTTTAAAACAATAGAATCTCCCTGAACAGAAGCATTGATGCCTGGAAAATCTTTTAAAGCTTTGGCAACAAGTTCAATGAAAATATGAGTATATGTCAATTTTTCGTTTTCATTTTTTAAAAACTCTATTTTTTGTTTCTCTCTCCATTGAACCACTTTAGACATATTAACATCAATGATAGACGTTACATGTGCTGAAGTTTTGACAGACGAAACCATATGCTCAGCAATCAATTTTCGTATTCTGCTCATGGGAACCACAGTATCACCATCTTCTTTTTTAACTTCTGAAACTTTTGAAACTTCGGGGTTTGAAACAGAAGCCACAACAGAAGGAACATTTTTAAGAGTAGTCTTGGGACCGCTCAAAAATGCTTCGATATCAACTTTTGTAACTCTTCCTCCTGCACCACTACCTTGAATGGAATTTAAATCGTGCATGGAAATGTTTTCAATTCTCGCAATATTTTTCACTAAGGGAGAAACAAAATTAATGGTCTCAAACTTTTCTTCTGCTTTCTCTTCCACTGCCTCTTCAGGTATGAACTCCTCTTGTTTTACCTCTTTTTCAACAACTAATTCGGGAGAAATTTCGCTTGTTTGAGGTTCAGCCGAAGTTCCTTCAACTTCCAGAATAGCGATTACAGTATCCACCGCCACAACATCGCCTTCGCTGAACAATCTACGAATCAATTTCCCTTCAACGGGGGAGGGAATTTCTGTATCTACCTTATCGGTGGCTACTTCTACAATGCTATCATCGACCGAAATCATTTCACCTTCATTTTTCAACCATCTTGTAATGGTTGCTTCTATAATTCCTTCGCCCATTTTAGGCATAATTATGTCGTATGTTGCCATTTTTATATATCTCAAATTAATATTCTTACTAACTTATATATCAACAATAAACTTTCGGAAATGTTTAAGCAAACTAAAAACATTGAATCACAATTCTACGATTCTTTTGTCTGTTGTCCGATAAAAATCCAGCAGAACAGTTTAATGTTAAGGTTACCAGACGATTACAGTCATTATTAAAAAAAGCTTGCTTTTTTGCATTGATATTGAATAGTGATTTTCAATACTTTCTCCTTTAGGCAATGCAGTGAAGTGTTCTGTGCCTGTCGAAGTATGCGAAGCCGAACTGTCGAAACGCCGAACTGGCTAAGGGTAAAAAAAATATTGAAAGCTTATCAAACCATAGTGGTTTCTTTTATCACTTCTACATCTTCGGATAATATTTTTATTTTCAACTCCTTACCAATAGACTCAATAGCAATGGTTATATATTTATTTTCGGAATCATAATAACAAACACCCACCTGTCCTGTCAATACTCCATTAATAACACGAACTTTCTCTCCTTTTTTAACAGAAATAGGCTGGGTTGAAGCCGAAATATCATTTTCTATAATCTTATTTAATAAGTCGATTTCTTCTTGGCGAAGTATAGCATATTCTTTACCAATCCGAACCACAGTCACAATATTTGGCAGTAGAGTAATCGAATAGATTTCATGTAATTTACAATAAATAAAAGCATATCCTGGGATGAGCGGAACAATAACTTTCTTCTTCCGATCGCTCCATTGTCGTAATTCTTTCACCAAAGGCAAACAAACGGAATAGCCTTCTCTCGTGAGCATCTCAAGAACTTTTTTTTCAGATCTTGACCGACAATAAAAAACATACCATTTGGGATTCGAATCTGCCATATTATCTTTTTAACTCAAAAATTAAAACCCTTCTCCACACAAACTGAATAATTTTTAGCAATTTGCAAAATCAACGTCCCAAAGATCCAAAGAGCTTAATAAAGATTTGAATTTCTTTGCTCAATTTGAAATTTCTACAATATGCTTCATTTGCTTTGTCAATTAAATCAAAAGTGTAATCCTTAATTCCAATAAAATCAGTAGCATATAAAACTCCTTCTCGAAGATTATATGTTTTTACATCCATTGTGCCATTTGGATTTAATCCGATCCATGTTCTTTTTCCAATCAATACGAAAAATATATTTCGGAGCAACTTAAAAACATTCGGATTGAAAATTATGGCAACAGGAAGGATTAGAATTAATATCAAGGAAGAAATTACATCGAAAAATCGTTTTTTTCGTTTGTTCTTTTTCAAAGTTATGGAGTTGATATTCAATATATAAATATCCCCAGAAGTATTAATTGAATTGCTTCCAATTATTGACAAACTCTCTGGAGGTGCAATTTTATAATCCACTTCTTTATGTCGCAATTGTCCCATCAAATCGATAATTTTCGCACTGGGAATATCCAAAGCACAAAAAATCACTTCGTTGATGTCATAAATGGAAATAATCTCTTCTATCTGAGAAATATCACCAATGACAGCAGCATGACTTACTTTTTCGGGTGTGATAATTCCAATAAAACACGGAGCTAAAGTTGTATTTCTCAACAAATTAGAGACTCTTTCGGCCTCTTGCAATGAACCAAAAATCAAAAATCGCTTATCGTTTGTAGTTCCAGTATTAAACTTTTTCCATCCCAAATAGGAAAACAGATAACGATATCCTACCAAAGAAGCAATAGCCCAGGCAGAGCCCAAAAGGATCATAGCACGCGAAAAACGATACGACTCGGGAAGCAAAGCATACAAAACCAAAATAGCAATGGTGCCGCCCAAAATACCACGCGTTATGTTTGACGTCTTTGCTTTGCGTTCATAACTATCACTAAGCCAAATACCTGCTAGCCAAATTACGATATAAATTGGAATGGCAATTTGATAAAACAGATCTGGAAAGTGGGTATTGGAGTTTGACAAAACATTATTTTCCCAATAGTGAGCCAATGCAAATATTCCAAGATATATGATTAAGGCATCCAACAAGGGCTGCCAAACATTGAGTACAAACCGCTTTGCAAGAGACATTCCAGCTCTTAAATAAATGGCAAATTGAATCAATGCCGAAAACAATCGGGCATGTTTGTTTGAAAAATGTTTTTTAGCGAAAATAATCATCGCATTGTAAAAAACAAAAACGTAATTCAAACTGCCTTTTTTGGTACTTTCTCCCTTGTAATGAATAATTCGAGTTTTGGGAAAATAGTAGTTTTTATAACCCGCTTTTGTGATGCGATACGACAAATCAATGTCTTCGCCATACATAAAATAATCTTCGTCCAACAAGCCCGTCTTTTCCAAACATTCGCTTCGCAGAAGCATAAAAGCACCCGACAAAACATCCACTTCATGAATCTGATTGTGATCCAAAAAAGTTAAATGGTATTTACCAAAACGTTTAGAATTTGGAAACAGTTTTGACAAACCAAAAATCTTGTAAAAAGCAACTTCAGGGGTCGGTAATCCACGTTTTGATTCGGGCAAAAAACGACCCTTCCCATCCACCATTTTCACTCCCAAGCCGCCAGCATCAGGATGTTCATCCATAAAACCAAGCACCTTCTCAAAGGTATCTTGTTCGACAATGGTGTCGGGATTCAAAAGTAAGACATACTCCCCTTTTGATAAACGAATGGCTTGATTGTTGGCTTTCGAAAACCCAAGATTATCCTTATTGGCAATGAGTTTCGCTTGCGGAAACTTCTCTTCAATCATAGCCAATGATCCATCCACCGAGTTGTTATCAACAACCCAAACTTCTGCATCGATATTTTTAATCGCATCGTAAACACTGTGAAGGCATTGTTCTAAAAAATGCTCCACATTATAGTTTACAATAACAACACTCAACTTCATAAATCAATAATTTGTGGATACAAATGTAAGATTATTTACGATTGGGTATCCTGAAAAATAATTAAATCATAAATTTGCAATGACAAAGCACTAAAATCAGGAAAAATTATAGGCTTGTTTAACTAAAAATATTCGGACATCTTTTAAGGTTTTTCTGAACCTCTCTTTTTAACATGAAAGGTTTTCGAATTAGTGGGACGAGCATGGCTTCGTTTTGGTGGTTTTCGGGAAGTATCGAGAGTATAAGGATAGCCTTCCAATTTGGGAACTTCCATTTCAATTTCTTTTTCTACCAGTTTAAACTTTTTCAGATCATCGGCATTAACCAATGTAATAGCCTCGCCTTTTGCATTCACTCTGGCCGTCCGTCCTATTCGATGCACATAATCTTCGGCATCTGATGGAACATCAAAATTGACAACCAAATTAATATCTTTCACGTCGATTCCTCTACTCAAAACGTCGGTTGCTACCAACACACGCAATTGTTTTGCTCGAAACTTACCCAAAACCTCTTCGCGTTCATTTTGTTCTAGGTTTGAAGAGATGCCCTCGCAAGGAATTCCATTTTGTCGTAACGAACGAACAATTCTTCCTACTTTTTCTTTGGTGGAAGTGAAAATCAAGATACAATCGTAGGTGGGTCGATCGGCAATCACACTTTTAAGCAAGCTAATTTTATCCGTTTCATTCAGATAACAGACTTTTTGGTCGACTCCTTCTGCTGGTTTGGACATCGAAAATGCTACTTCAATAGGCTGAACCAATAATTTCTTCGCCAACTGACGAATATTTTGAGGCATGGTGGCACTAAACATCAAATTCTGACGCTTTTTGGGCAGAAAGGATATAATTGCATTAATGTCATCTACAAACCCCATGTCGAGCATCCGATCGGCTTCATCTAAAACCAGAAAAGCAAGATTGTCAAAATTTGCTTGACCCATTTTCAAATACGACAATAACTTTCCAGGTGTAGCCACAACGATATCCGTACCGTTGATCAATGCTTTTCGTTGTGCTTCCCAATCATGTCCATCGCCACCGCCATAAACGGCCACCGAACCAATACTCAAGAAATACGAAAAACCCTGAATCTGCTGTTCTATTTGTATGGCCAACTCGCGGGTTGGAACAATAATCAATGCCTTAACGCCTTCGGTCGTCGATTCGTAAAGCGTACTCAAAATGGGCAAAACAAAAGCAGCAGTTTTTCCAGTTCCAGTTTGAGAACACGCAATTAAATCGTGATTCTCTAATATAATTGGGATAACCTTTTCCTGAATGGGCGTTGCTTCTACAAAATTCATGTAGGATAAAGCCTCTATAATCTCAGGTTTAAATTCAAATTCTTTAAATTCCATAATTATGCAAAAGTACGCTATAAAATCGAATAATACATACTAATTATCAATAAAAACTTGGTATTATTGATAAAATATTTCGACAATAAGATAATACAAAGCTGTGAAAATCCATTTGTCAAGACTGATGTAAAATGGCATTTACAATAATTAACTTGCTAATAAAATAACATTTTTAGCATCCAAAGAGTCATCACCCTTCAATACATAATATCGATATGACGCGTCTCTTTTGAACCAAGTTATTTGCCGCTTGGCGTAGCGTCTTGAATTTGTTTTGATATTTTCAATCGCTTTCTCGAAGGGAACATTTCCATCCAAAAACTCAAAAAGCTCTTTATATCCAACTGTGTTGAGCGATTGGTAATCTCGCATGGGCAACAAAAACCGAACTTCATCCAACAAACCCATCTCAATCATAGCGTCAACTCTTTGGTTAATTCTATTATACAACTCTTGCCTATCGCGCATCAAGCAAATTTTTTGAATATCGAAAGCTCTCTTAACCTTACTGTTTTTTCGTAATTCTGAAAACTTCTGTCCGGTTTGCAAACAGACTTCAAGTCCTCTTAAAACTCTATTTTTATTTGATAAATCAACCAAATTAAAATACTCTTCGTCCAAAAGCTTTAATTTTTGTGTCATAAAAGAGAGACCCTTTTCCTCACATTCTAAGCTTAACTGCTCTCTGAGTGCTAAATCTGCATCGGGCAATTCGGCAATTCCATCTGCTATTACATCAATATATAAGCCAGATCCACCTGTCATTACCACCACATCTTTTGTTTCGAAAAGAGTATTTATAACATTCAGTGCATCTTGTTCAAACATGGATACATTATAATATTCTACGACCGATTTATGATGGATTAAATGATGTTTTACGGCAGCCAGCTCTTCCGAAGAAGGAACGGCAGTGCCAATTGACATTTCTTTATAAAACTGTCGGGAATCGCACGAAACAATCTCCGTATCGAAATGTTTTGCCAATGAAATGGCAAATTTTGTTTTTCCAACTGCAGTAGGACCCGTAAGAACAATTAGTTTTTTATAAACAGAATCCATTATAAGGTATCGTCAATCGACAAATCTTCTGGAACATCATCTGTTTCAAAATCATTATCATATACTTCATTGTCAAATTCAGACTCATCATCTTCGCCAAAATCAGCCATAATATCAAAATCGTCTGTAATTTCACCAATAATTGGGAAAATATTATTTTTATTATCGGGCAATTTTCCAACCAATTGTGTGCAACGAGGATATTCAATTCCCTGAATGGATTGGGTGGTTCTTAGTAGTTCCATTTCAAAAACAATGGGATTGGTATAGTTATATTCATACAAAATCCTTTGATGAGGATCGTCGATAAATTGGTTTAAGACAGCATCTTTCATTACAAAACAGGGAATTTTGGGCAATACTTTCAAACCGTCATCGTCTTCATCAGAATCTTCCTGAGTATCTTCCACACCCATATCAATTAAAGTTATCTCTTTCTTTTTTCGCCACCTCTGATCGCAAATAAAAAAGGAAGCTAATTCACCCTGACTGATTTCCAGAGACTCTATAATAAAATAATGCAGTTGTTCGAAAGTCTGATTTGATAAAATTTCAATATCTCTAACAAAATCTTCGACTTCCTCTGTTGTAACCCGAAACTTATAACTATACATTTTTCTGAGCATTGGTTTATATGTGCAAAAATAAAAAAAAGTTTGAATCAACAAGCCATTTCCTTGAAATTTGAAAAACTAATTTCTTTTCTCTTGTTTTATTTGAGCGTAACACAAATTTAATTGCTCTAATATTTCAATCGCCGATGCAGAATAAACAAAATCATCAGACAAATTGCATTGATGAAGAAAATATTCTAATTCAAATTCTGATTTTACATCGAAGATTTTATAGATAATATCTTTCGAAACCTTTGAATACAAAACACTTCGAACATTTTCAAAATGATTTATTTCGTTCATTTTGCGAATCTGTTTTGCCTCTTTGCTAAATATGGCATACAGGGCTGAAATAGGGCCAGTTATAACAATTCCGCCTTCGGGCGAATAAACAGAACCACGGACAGGATCAAACATAGTTGGTTTTTTCTCTTTGGGCAGATCAAGTTTTGCAGCCACCTCTTTAAATTCCTTAAAAGTAGCCGGAAAAGGACGAACGATGGCTTCTTCCAAATAAATGGTATCCGACAGCAAAGCAATGTAAACCATTTTGCCATTTACCTCCTGGTTTATCGGCACTTGAAACCAAAAAGGCTTGTAGCCAATGTGGGTAAACAAAACACTATCACCCGTTTCGGCCATAATTCTGAATTTTCCATCTAAATCGGTGGTTACGCCATATCGCAAAGTACGGTTGACCACATGTGCATTGGAAATTGCACTTCCACGCGATTCATTCACTCTTCCTTCCAAAATAAATACATTTTGCGAAAAAGCAATCACAGAAACAAACATCCACCCAAAACACAAAACAGCAGTTCGGAAAACAGCTTTTAAATCTTGTATTTTATAGATTAATTTGCTCATTTCTTAATAATTTTACGAACAAAACTTCTATTATCACTCACCGCTTTAAGTATATATACACCTTTAGAAAAGCCACTTAAATCAATTTTTATTCTATTTTGCTGAGCAAATTTAGCAGTATACAA